>CBFCZA010000035.1:0-12815 GCA_965602285.1 uncultured Curvivirga sp.
AGAGCAATTAAAAGAACGTGGCGTAGATTACAAAGCAGGTAAATTTAATTTCAACGCGAACAGTCGTGCAAAGGCAAATGGCTTTGGTGATGGTTTCGTGAAACTTCTTGCGGACGCCAAAACAGACAAATTATTGGGCGCACATATCATTGGCCCATCTGCGGGTGAAATGATTCACGAATTGGTTACCATCCTTGAGTTCGGTGGATCGTCAGAAGATGTTGCACGTATGTGTCATGCACATCCAACCTTCTCCGAAGCCGTTCGTGAGGCTGCAATGGCCCTTCATGACGGACCAATTCATTCTTAACCTGAATGAATTGAAGATATTAAAAAAGGCCAGTCTTATGAAAGACTGGCCTTTTTCATTTTACGTTTTGTGATGCTTAATGTTTGAAATGGCGCATGCCAGTATAGACCATGGCAATGCCTGCTTCATCAGCAGCCTTGATCACTTCTTCATCACGCATAGACCCACCGGGGTGGATTGCGGCTGTTGCGCCTGCTGCTACTGCGGCAACTAAGCCATCAGCAAACGGGAAGAATGCATCAGAGGCCACAACCGAGTCAGCACAGCCTTTATGTTTGCTTGATTTAGACGCTGCGATTTCAGAAGAATCAATACGGCTCATTTGACCTGCACCAATACCGACAGTCGATTCATCACGGCTGTAAATGATCGCATTGGACTTCACATGCTTTGCAACTTTCCATGCGAACATCATATCGGTCCACTCTTTTTCGGTTGGTTCACGTTTGGAAACAACTTTACAGTCGGCACGTGTGATAACGCCATTGTCACGGGTTTGCGCCAATAGGCCGCCTGAAATGGTACGCCAAGTCATGGATTTATCCGCAGGGTTTGGCATTTCGCCTGTTGTTAAAACACGTACGTTTTTCTTCGCTGAAAGAACTTCTTTTGCTGCATCGGTCATGGTTGGTGCAATCACGACTTCTAAAAACAACTCTAAAAGTTTTTCTGCTAGATCTGCATCAAGCTCTCTGTTTACTGCAACAATACCGCCAAAGGCAGATGTTGGATCACAATCTAGGGCTGGTTGCCATGCTTCGATTAGGCTATCAGCTTGCGCCACGCCACATGGGTTTGCATGTTTAACAATGACCACTGCTGGTTTTTCAAATTCTGAAACCAGTTCAAATGCTGCATCTGCATCATTAAGGTTGTTAAAGCTAAGTTCCTTGCCTTGATGTTGTTCTGCTGTGGTTACACCAGCACGGCTTGGGGTTGTTTTATATAGGGCCGCTTCTTGATGTGGGTTTTCACCATATCGTAAAACTTGTGCACGACGACCTGAAACAGTCGTACGTTTTGGCCAGTTTTCTTCTTGCTCGCTTGCCAACCAATTACTGATGGCTGAATCATAAGAAGAAGTACGGGCATAAGCTTCGCGTGCAAGGAATTTACGAAGTTCAATAGACGTTGAACCTTCATTGGTTTCCATGTCATTTAAAACAGATTCATATTCACCGGGATCAGTAACAACGGTTACATCTTGATGATTTTTCGCTGCAGCGCGGATCATGGCTGGTCCGCCAATATCAATATTTTCAATGCATGTGTCATAATCTGCACCTGATGCTAGGGTCTCTACAAATGGATAGAGATTTACAACAACAAGGTCGATTGCTGATATGCCGTGGCTTTCCATTGCAACACGATGTTTTGTGTTGTCACGTTTTGCAAGGATGCCGCCGTGAATTGTTGGATGTAATGTTTTGACACGACCGTCCATGATTTCAGGAAAACCTGTATGATCGGAAACATCTGTTACAGCAATACCTGCATCACGCATGGTTTTTGCTGAACCACCTGTGGAAAGAATGCGAACTTTATGTTTAGCCAAACCTTGGGCAAATTCGATGAGGCCTGTTTTATCCGATACGGAAATTAGGGCGCTTGTGATTTTAGTTTCCTCAGACATGGGGGACATGCTCCTGCGGTTGTATTAAAAATTAAGTTAGGGACTAGGTTGATTCTGTAGCGATATTTGCAACAGGATCATTATTATTTAATGTTGCTGCATCCCCTTCATATTCGGGGATCAGTTCTTGTAATTTTTGTAGACATAATTTGCGATCACGTCTGGTGGCTGCCTCGGCTAAACTATCAAGCTTTACGGCTAGATCTTCAAATTCATAGGTGCGTGGCGCGGCAAGTAAGATGCCCTTTGCAGATGTAGCTACTTGCGTTTCATCATCATGTAAGACTTCTTCATAAAGCTTTTCACCGGGACGCAAGCCTGTGTATTTAATTTCAATATCTATGTCAGGACGTTTTCCTGCCAGTAAAATGATTTGACGGGCTAAGTCTGCAATTTTTACCGCTTGGCCCATCTCTAATACATAAATTTTGCCGGCAGAAGATGCATCTTGTGACCCGAGGACGGAAGCTTGTAAAACTAATTCTACGGCCTCTCGAATGGTCATGAAAAATCTGTTTACTTCTGGGTGAGTGACCGTCAATGGGCCACCTTTTGCCAATTGTCGTTGGAAAAGAGGTACAACAGACCCTGTAGAACCAAGGACATTACCAAAACGAACGGCGACAAATTTTGTACTATTGTTTGAACGTGAAATAGGATCCAAAGCTTGAATATAACATTCAGCAAGGCGTTTGGTTGCCCCCATAACGTTGGTAGGATTTACAGCCTTATCTGTGGAGATTTGAACCATGCATAAGACGTTAGCTTTTTGGCATGCATCGGCAATGGTTCGGCTTCCGACCAGATTGGTCAAAATGCCTTCTAATGGATTATTTTCAACCATTGGAACATGTTTCAATGCGGCGGCATGGAACACTAATTCAGGCTTCAGGCGTCCAAAGATATCATTGATACGTATCTTGTCGCGGATATCTGCAAGAACGGCATGGCGTTGTAAATCTGGATGGCTTTCAGATATTTCCCGATCGATCAGATATAATTGATATTCAGAACTATCTAACAATGTTATTTCGCTTGGTCCTTGGGCTGTGATTTGGCGCACCAATTCCGAACCAATAGAACCACCCGCACCGGTTATTAATACTCTTTTACCATGAACCAAGGCTTTCATTGCGGGGCGATCTAAATTGGCTTGGGCGCGGCCCAAAAGATCTTCTACGGCAATAGGTTTGATGCCTTCAATAGCTGTTTCTTCTAGGCCATCTTTCAATTCTGAAATTTTCGATGCCCGCGCAACCGTTAAGCCTAACTCTTGTGCTTTTTCAAACGTGTCTCTTATGACAACACCGTCTGGATTTTCTTTTGTCAGAATTAATTTAGAAGGGCGATCTGAAAGTTTTTCGAATATACCCTCATCTAAATCACCGATTGCGGCAATGATAGGCACACCTTGAATGCTTAATCCGACACGCTTTTCATCAAATGCCAAAATACCCACGGCTTTATACAATGGGGATGTTGCTTCGCGTAATTCACGCAAGAATAAATCCGTTCCATTTCCTGCGCCTAATAACAATACTGGGATCAAAGGTTCAGAAGATGCATTCAGAATACTTAGTCCCTTTTTATCCTTTAACATGCGATAGGCCGCACGCGCACCGCATAATACGGTTATCAATAAAAACCAGTTAATCACGGGGAATGAACGTGGTAACCATTCCAGCCTTGTTAGGGAAAATAACACAGGTAAAAAGATCAGTGATGTTAAAGTCACCGCTTTTGTTACTGTTAATAGATCTGACATAGAGGCAAATCGCCAAATGCCACGATACATACCAATGCCCGCATATACAGGCAATGCAATCAGCATATATAATAGGGATGTGAGAAGAACTTCGTTTAAATCAAGTGTCGTGAAATCCCCGCCCATCCTAAGTAGAAGGGCCGCAGGTACAGATAAGCCCGTCATGATCATGTCATGGGCAAAGGCAAGTCTTGCACGATTTGAAAGAAGAAGTTGTTTCATAGGCTTCTTTTAATGGGGAGAGCCCTGTGGTGCAAGTATAACGGCGGAAAATTTACCATAAACAAGACTATTCCTTATTTTTTCATCCACAAAAGAAGAATAGTAACAGAAATAACACTAATTCCAATTGCAATAAAGGGTGCTGTGATTGAATAGCAGGCCATCCCTATTAAGGAGATGTTCGTTAAGGCTATGGCTATTGATACCTGTGAATGGCTATGGCCCTTTTGTGTTGCTTGCTGATAATAATGTTCCTTATGAGCCTGCCAAATTTTTTCCCCCCGAAGCAACCTACGTAGAAGGGTAATACCTGCATCCATAAAATAATAAAGAGGTAGAATTATTGCTGCAGCCCACAAGTTTGATGCCGCCAAATATAATAACAAGCCGCCTAATAAATATCCTAAAGGGACACTGCCGACATCACCTAAAAATATTTTAGCGGGATGCCAATTTAATATTAAAAACCCTAAGGCTATTACTGCCATATAGAGGCCAATGATGCCTATGCTATCGAAAGAAAGAGAAAACCCTAAGGCGGCAAAAAGGCCCAAGCCGATCGTAATTGTTTCAACGCCGCTGATGCCATCGATGCCATCCATAAAATTAAAGAAGTTCAAAAACCCAGTCCATGCGAGGCTAAAAAAGATCCATTCGGCCCAAAGGGGAACCAATCCATTGGTGATGCTGCCTGTTGTTGAAATCCAATAAAAACCAACGAAGGTCGCAAGTAGTTGCAATATCAATCTTTTACCTGCGGATAAGGAGATGAGGTCATCTGCCCAGGAGATCAGTGCAAGCACGAGGGCAGCCGCGATAGGTATCCAAAATACGGGAAGGTCATTTACAAGGGTGAAGGTCGTCCAAATGAACAGGCTTAACCCTGTTACGGCAATGCCGCCGCCGCGCGGGGTCGGAATCGTATGGCTAGATCTTTCATTAGGTAAATCCAAGATGGCTTTACTTATTAAAAAGCGGCGAACTAGGATTGTCGCACCCCAAGACATGAGAAAGCAAAGGAAAAGAGATCCAATTGAAAAGAGAAGTGTCATATTTATGATTCCAGCTGAAAAGCCCATTTAATACTGGTGATATCACCGTCGGCTAAGCCTGTTAAGACGATTTGTTTGGTATTTCGATGATGACCGAGGTCCCCAAAATAACTATCGTCTATTGATAAGATTGCCCCGTTACTCCGAAACTTCCAACCTTGTCCATTTGGAAGTTTTAGTAAGGCGGAAGTTTGATTTTGCAATATTGAAACTTGGATGGTCGGATGTAAGTGAAAGCGAATTTTAAAGTTCTGAGGAGGAGATGCTGCATCTTTTTTAATGAAGTCATCCGCACCCCGCATATCTAAACCATCATTATATAAAAACACTTGTCGGCTATGCTCATACCCAAAATGATCGACATATCCTGTATGATTGGCTTTTATTAATGCGCCTTCGTCAGATGTTTCGTGGTTGTAGGATGCGGTTGCGTGTCTTTTTCCTAACCCTTTTAATGTTAGTTCCGTTTGGTTCGTATCTGCCATAATGGCTGTTGAATGCGCAGAACTACTACGTTGGGCCATAACCCATTCAGGATTGTCTGATTGAACATCGCCACAGTTCACGATAACAGGAATGCCGCCTACATAAAGTTCGATAGCACCTATTGAGGCATGATACGATAGCTGATCCGCTTTGTGTTTTGGGATGGACCCTGTATCCATAATCAGTTCTGTTTTTCCAAAAGCAATTTTTTCATACCCGCTATGAGGGGCTGAAGGGGCTTTGGCCCCTTTGTAACCACTGCGTTTAAAGCCATCCTTCAATGCAAATCCAGATAGGTTCTGTGTCCCTTGGTAATGGGGAAGTTTACCATTGGAAAAAGCTATAAACTTAAGGTGGGCGGTTAGTTTATCTAAGGAATGTTGAAGGAATGTTGGTATAGGGCGCTTTGTTTCTAGATAAGCTTGGCGTAAATCCGAAAGATGTTCCAATATGGTTGTAGACTGGGCTGGCTTGCGGCTTGATGCCCCGCCATCTGGGAATTGGTGGCGCTCAAGAAATGTTGTAAACATGGCTTCATATTCACTAAGAAACTTTTCGGGTAGGACTTTAGTGATACAACCAAGGCAGAGAGCTTTTAGTAGATGAATTCTTTCAAATTTATCAATATTACCATCAAATAAATTATGTAGATGAAACAATTGTTGGGCCAGTGACTTTTCTAAAATATCGATCTGTGTCTCGTCGCCTGTGGCGAAAAGGTTTCCCCGTATATAGATCCAACTGCATATGCGGGTGGCAAGTATCTGTTCTGACCAAGCTGCTGATACAAGGAAGTTATCGGAAAAACCAGTGTTTCTTTCCACCCAAAGGCAACTAAGCTCAATGGCTTTTTGTTGTGCTTCTGGAGTTGCAATCGCATATAAGTCATATAGCCATTTATGATCATGAGAGGAGGAAACATCATGATGCCCCGAAATGATTTTAACCCCAGATTGACGATCTCCTTTATAGGCAAAAGAAGGAGAACCTTCTGGTGCTATCGGTGATATATTTCTCAACATCTTTCCGTAAATTCCGCTTGTTTTTGTCAGGCGAAAAAGAAAACGATTTATCGTTGCCGGAAAGCTAGGGTTAATAGGCACAATGTTTGACCTTTACAAAAGAAGCTATAATCCTTTTAGACGCGCAATGTTATCTGCATAGGCATCAGGACCACCTTTGAATGTAGCCGACCCTGCCACTAAGACCGTCGCACCTGCATCAATCGCAAGGGGAGCTGTTTCAAAGTTAATGCCGCCATCGACTTCCAGTTCAATGTCGCGGCCTGAATGATTTATCTTATCACGTAAATCGGAAATTTTACGGAGTTGGCTGTCAATGAATGATTGACCACCAAAACCGGGATTAACTGACATGACCAAAATAAGATCAACCATATCCATTAAATAATCAACCGTATCAGGGTGCGTACCCGGATTTAAAACAACACCAGCTTTTTTACCTAGAGATTTAATATGTTGAATGGTGCGGTGACAGTGCGGACCTGCTTCAGGATGGATGGTTAGGATATCTGCACCAGCATCTGCAAAATCATCTAGATAAACATCAACGGGCGAAATCATTAAATGGACATCAAATGGTTTTTTTGTGGACTTTCTAACAGCTTGTACGATAGGGGCGCCAAAAGAAATATTCGGCACGAAATGGCCGTCCATGATGTCTACATGAATGTAATCAGCCCCTGCTTGATCAATGGCTTGAATTTCTTCTCCTAACTTAGAGAAGTCAGCAGATAGAATGCTTGGGGCGATTTTAATAGGTGATGTTTTAGACATGGGGCCGTTCCTGCAAAAAGGGGATATTGTATTGAATTTAAGCTGCATCTTGCTTTGGGACAAGAGGTGGTATCAACTTATTTCAAACGTAAGGCGCCAATGAAGAGAGAAAGCCACCCTCCGGCCAACGTTAACCCCCCAATAGGAGTGAGTATCCCAAGGCCTTTCCATCCTGTAAGAGCCATGGTGATTAAGCTTCCAGAAAAAAGAAAAACCCCAACCATCCAAAAAACACCAGAAAGTACGGCTGCTTTTGGGATTGGTTTGTTTGAAGGGGCAATGTGAGCCCATATTCCTAAACTGAAAAGGGCTAAGCAATGCCAAAATTGATAACGAACAGCAATAGACGCCCATTTGGCTGCTTGATCATGTAATCCGTGACTAGCCCATGCCCCAAACAGGATGGCGGAAATACCAAAGAGGCCCGCCGCAAGAATATAAAGGCGTGAAAAATGTATGAGAGAAAAAATGAATCTGACTTTCGTAAAGGAAACGCCCCGATAAACGGAGCGTAATTAAAGGATAACCATTAATGAAAAAAACTAAATATTCTTTTGGGTATCTATGCGAATTGGTCGATAATTTGCCCTAACACCCGTTCCCCTTGAGGACGAGAAGAAGCGTCAGTATTGCCATTAACTTCTGTTGTGTCATCTTCGTTCACTGTTACCTGATTGGTTTCAGTCGGACCGCCATCATTCGCAGCTACTGCGGCTTCAGATGGAGCATTTGTTGGATCAAAGGTAGCAACGAATTCTTCTGACGATCCAGAACTAGAATTATCATCATTTGCAGCTACGCCGTTTGATGCTGGATTAGCTTCACTATTATCATCTTCAACAGATTGTTGTTTTGAACTATCTGATACATTTTGCGCTAATGATGCAAGTAAGTCATCTTCGTTTTCAACACGTTGATCAACTGCTTCTGTAAAATTGCTGCGATTTGCTTCTTCGGCTTTTACATTAACAGTATTCTCGTCTTGAACGGTTTGTTTTTGGTTGGTTTCAATGATCTCTTTTGCCTGAGGGCTGAGAACAACCTTGTCTTCCAAATCAGCTGCTTGATAACCACGCGGGCGTTCTTTATTGGCAGGTGTAGAGCGTTGTAATGTTTGAAGGTTTGTTGGCGACGCCGCTGCTACTGCCGCTGGCGCAGCCTTGCTGCTGGTGTCTTCTGCCGATTTTGCAGCCTCACGGGCAACCGCACGGGCTTCTTCTAGAAGTTCCTCGCGTAATTTGCTTAGTGAACTATTTTCCTTTTCAGAGTCGTCCGCGCGCTTAGTGCTGTTAAAGGCACTAACGTCTGCTGCAATCGAACTTCCTACTCCTGAAATATCAGCCATTTCACTTCCAATCCAATAGTAACCGTATAGTTTTGTTTAAAACTCTCAAAGGGTTACGTACCTTCTGTATATAATATAGGCTATTTAGAGTCAGAAATCAAGGTTTTACACTGATTTTATTGTCTTTAGCGAAGGGGCTGGAAGATCTTCTGGGTAGAGCTTAAAACTTTGGTGCACGAAAAAGGTGTCCTTTGCCAAACGCAAGCAAGGTTTTTATCGCCACGAGAGAGGTGATTGCAGTGGCGAGAATTAATAATAAAATAGCAATGAAGGCCACTATATTTTGCCCACTTGAATCATAGAAAAAGAAACAGGCACTACATAAAGAAGAAAGTGGGAATGTATAGCCCCACCATGGTAGGCAGAAAGGAAGTTTCTGATGTTTTCGCCATCCCGCCATCACAAATAAAAACGTGAATAGGGCCATTCCGGTTAACATGCGGGCCGTATTATCCATATACCCCCCATCCATGCGGGTTAAGGCAATTGCGGTTAATGAAGGTGGGGCAATTAAGATAAAAATGGATGGTCGTAAAGGGGGGGACATAAAGCCATGAAAAAACAAACGGTTTAATGTTACGGGCAATAGGGCCATCCAAGAAAACGCACCCGCCCCTAACAACAACCAACATAGTAGATCATAGCCCATGTCAGCCCCAGTGATCGGGCCAATTAGCATCCCAACAGTAGGGATGAATAAGGCTGGGGTGACTTCATCCATACGATGTTCAGATTTGATCCAGCTATCCATCACAATGGCACCAAGGCAAATAGTGGCTATTGCGGCAGCAACCCAAATCCAACCAGAAAGAACCGGGATTGTTTCATTGAAACCATATGCAATTAACATGGTTCCTAATGGTGCAGCGGAAAGGAAGTTTCCTCTTACGGGATGGCGCAAGTCCTCTACCACAAGGTTCCAATGACGAAGGGCTTTAAAAGTATAAAGCGTCATGACGGCGATGGTATAACCCAATCCAAAACCCATGATTGCCTTGAATATCACAGGAGGCAACCCAAGCGTTTCATGTGCTAATTTCCATGAAAGCCCAAGACCACAAAGTCCTAGCATCCCCCCAAACATGGTAACTGGAAAATGTTGGATGGAGCGCACATCTTCTGATTCAGAAGCGCTTTTATCGTCGGTTTGGGTGCTATTACTCACAGTTTAACCTTTGGCATTAGAATAAGTTGAATATTTGTGATTATTGCATAAATTTCGAATTTGTACAGAATTCATAAGAAAAACCATGTAATGACCTCTGTTGACCTATGTAAGTTATTATATTCTATTAATAAAAAAGGGGCATGAATACATGCCCCTTTGATGATCATATGAAATATTCGAGGGAGGTTTAAATGATCAATCCACCTGCAGCTACTGTCACTTGCCCACTGATGAAGTTAGATTCAGGTGCGCAGAATAGGTAAACAGCATTGGCTGCATCTTCTGGGCTTCCGGGGCGCCCCAATGGGGTGAGTTGCTTAATATTCTCAATCAATTCTGGGTTCATACCAGCTTTAAGGGTTTTATTTCCAATGACAACAGTTTGGGTATCTTCTGCATCTAAAGCCTTGGTCATACGTGTTTCAATAAGACCAAATGCAACACAGTTCACTGTCACATTAAAGCGGCCCCATTCTTTACACATGGTACGCGTTAATCCAATCAAGGCTGATTTCGCGGCACTGTAGTTCACTTGTCCTGCAATACCGTAAAGTCCAGAAATGGAGGATATATTGACGACTTTGCGGCAATTCGCTATGCCATGTTCTGCAATTTCGGTTTTTGCTTTTTCACGGATATATTCACTGGCTTCGCGTAGGATACGAAATGGCGCGCCCACATGTACATCCATCACGGCATCAAATTGGTCATCGGTCATTTTTTGGATGACACTATCCCATGTATAACCGGCGTTATTCACAATGATATCCAAACCACCAAGGTCGTCTACCGCCGCAGATATGAAACGTTTTGGGAATTCTTTATGTGTCACATCGCCAATACATGCGATGGCATTTGATCCCATGGCTTTTATTTCTGCAACAACAGATTCCGCAGGTTCAATGTCTAGGTCATTGACCACAACACTGGCCCCTTCCGACGCAAGTTTAAGGGCAATGGATCGACCAATACCACGACCTGAACCACTAACTATTGCGACTTTACCTTCTAGTTTCTTCATGAGTTTTTCACTGCTTTCTTATAATTTTCTTTGATTTCACGTTTTAAGGTTTTGGCGGCGATATTTCGCGGGAAATCGTCCATTATGAAAATATCGTGGATGCGTTGGAATTTAGCAGCAACACGTTCGTTCGTCCATTCAATGAGAGCCGTTTTATCAAGCTCTTTTCCTTTAGGGCTGATGATGGCGGCAATGGGGATCTCTCCCCAGCGATCATCTTCATGGCCAAAAACAGAAACATCAATGACATCAGGATGCTGGATGACTAATTCTTCGATATCCTTCGGATAAACATTCACACCGCCAGAAATAATCATGTCTTTAATGCGATCAACTAGATAGAGATAACCGTCTTCATCGACCTTCCCTACGTCCCCAGAGTAAAGCCAACCATCCTTGATGGTTTCGGCTGTTAATTCTGGACGTTTATAATAAGAAGGCATTGTCATGGGACCACGTCCAACAATCTCACCTGCTTCGCCAATATCGCATTCACTTCCATCGGGACGCAAAATTTTCATTTCGAAGAAGGGTAGCGGGCAGCCAACTGATCCTGTTTTTTCCATTGAAACGGTTTTATCCAATACGGTGGCAAAGCCTTCTGTTAAGCCATATAGCTCATAAAATCGATCAGGCAGAAGCACGTTTAGCCGCTCTTTATATTCAAGCAATAAAGGGGCGCCGACGGAAAGGATCATCTCTAGAGATTTCATTTTTTCCGGCTCAAATTTCGGATGGTTCAATACCGCAATAATCTGTGCTGGGACCATGACAACATGGGTGACTTTTTCGTCAGCAATGGTATTGATCATCGCTTCAACATCAAAAGACGTATGGAGAATATAAGTAGCGCCGACAAACATCCATGGCATTAAATCAAGCATGGCACCGTTAAATACGATGGAACCTGTGTGTAAAATAACGCTTTCTGGAGAGATACGAAAGGCGCTGGCGAAGCCTGTGCAATAATATGCGCGCACTTTATGGGTATGAATAATACCCTTGGGTGCGCCTGTTGTGCCACTGCTATACATGATGTTGAAAATATCATCGCCACTAATGTTTGCATCTTGAAGGGGCGCTGTTGAACCTGTTTCCATGAATGCATCGAAGGTTTGATATTCTTCTTTTTGGTCTTGGCCGACTAGGATCACCCTATTCATAGATATCTGGTCTAGGTCGGGTAAAATGGTTTTAAAGATTTCTGCAAAAGAAGAATCAGCAAAAACCATTTTAGAATCTGAATCATTTAACAAAGATTGCAGGCCAGAAGCTTGCAACAAAGGGCTCATGGGTACGATGATAGTACCTGTTTGTGCCGCCGCCCAATAAAGCGCCATTTGGGCAAAACCATTTGGTAATATGGTTGCGAAATGATCACCTTTTTTTAAACCAGCCATAGTAATTGCATGGCCTAAACGATTTATTTCATTTTGGAAATTGGCGTAGCTATAGGAACTTCCTTCAGTTTTGAAGGCAATGTGATCGGGGCGATATTTCGCATGGCGTGGAAGCAACTGGCCAATATGCTGATACACGTAACCTCTCCTCAAAACTTAGCTTATGATTTAATAAATAATGCTGACACAGATATATTTGTGTCAGCATTATTTATAATTAAAAATTAGGCGCGCGCTAGCTTTTTACTTGGATCGACAAAAGGTTTTTCTACAACCGTTGCCAAACGTGGGCCATGGATTGTTTCTATGATGAATTCGGTACCCAATTTTGCATAGGCGATATCCACCATAACGAGGCCAATATTAACTTCTAAGCGAGGCGACCAAACAACAGAAGTCATCGTCCCAACGGGGGTGCCATCTTCCGTATGTGCATCCCACATATGTTCATTATAGGCCAATGGTTCACCTTCAAGGTTAATGCCGACTAAAAGGCGTTTTAAGCCTTCTACTTTTGCTTTGAGGAGGGCTCCTTTGCCAACAAAATCATCGCCATCTAAATGGACGATACGATCTAGGCCAATTTCAAAAGGATTCGTTTGTTCATCCATATCCAC
>CBFCZA010000036.1:0-12748 GCA_965602285.1 uncultured Curvivirga sp.
AGGTCAGAATCAAAAAAGCACCCCCCAAAAAGATTTAGAAGGTCAATCTTTTAACATAATTTCATAGAAAGAAAGAGAGTTACAAACGCCAACCACTGTGAATGGCGGCAATACCACCGGAAAGATTACGATGCTTAACTTGCTCTAGACCAGCTTCAACCATCAAGGCTTCTAAGGCCTCTTGATTGGGAAAACGACGAATACTTTCCACAAGATAGACATAAGACTCACGGTCTTTGGCAACAACCTCACCCAATTTTGGCAAAAGCTTGAAAGAATATTCATCATAAAGTTCATCAAACATAGGAATGACAACTTTTGAAAATTCAAGACAGAAGAAACGACCTCCTGGCTTTAAGACCCTGCGTGCTTCTTTTAAGGCTTGTAATGTACGCGGGACATTTCGCAACCCAAAGGCAATCGTATATACATCCACAGAAGAAGATGGAATAGGAAGCTCTTCCGCATTCCCAACAGTCCAATCGATACCCTCTAATATACCTTGATCAATGGAACGGTCACGACCAACACGCACCATACCTTCCGTCAAATCACATACAGTAACCTTGCCACCACCAGCTTGCTTAAAACGAAACGCAATATCACCTGTACCACCGGCAACATCCAATAAATGTTGATCCGCTTTTGGCTTAATCATATCAATAAGGGTGGATTTCCAAAGACGATGCACGCCCACAGACATTAAATCGTTCATAATGTCATAATTACTGGCTACGGATTCAAAGACCCCTTGAACCAGTTCCGGTTTCTTTTCCGCCGATACATCCGTAAAGCCAAAGGAGGCCGTGTCTGTATCTTTGTCATAATGTACGCTTTGTGTATCTTTTGTCATGAACGGGACAATAATAGATCAAAACTGAAATGACCAGTCCCTAAAATTTATAACATATTGTATCAAAGATTTTTACTCAGTAATATCTTCCCAACGAAAACTCACCCTTTAAGGAAATAAAAAAATGCCTGAATTACCAGAGGTCGAAACAGTTCGTTGCGGTTTGGAGCCTCATATGGTCGGGCGTAAAATCAACCATGTGGATCAACGACGGCCCAATCTTCGTTTTCCGTTTCCTGATAAATTTCCAGAACGTCTGGTGGGTCAAGAAATCACAGCCCTGACACGTCGTGCAAAATATATTTTCATCAATCTTAGTGGGGGCGAAAGCTGGATGGTTCACCTTGGCATGACCGGACGATTTACCATCAACCCCGCAAAAGAGGCACAAGCAACCATCGGACAATCAGGCCATAACAGCGGTTGGCCACTTGCTGAACCTCATGACCACGTCATCGTAACCTTAGATGACGGCAGCATTGTGGTTTATAATGACGTACGACGCTTTGGCTATATGGACCTTATGGACACAGACAAGATCGACCAACATGCCGCCATCATCAATCTTGGTCCTGAACCATTAACCGAAGAATTTTCACCACTGCAATTAATGGAAAAGCTTAAAACCAAAAAGTCAGCCATCAAAATGGTCATGCTAGATCAATCTGTTGTTGCTGGACTTGGTAACATATATATATGTGAGGCATTGTGGCGTGCTGGCATCAATCCAAAAACACCAAGTAATAAAATCACAAAGAAGCAGGCCGTTTCTTTGGTGGGCATTGTTAAAGACGTTTTGAAAGATGCGATTGCTTCAGGTGGCTCTTCTTTAAAAGACTATCGCAAAGCAGATGGCGAACTTGGATATTTTCAACATCAATGGGATGCCTATGGAAAAGAAGGCGAACCTTGCGGCAAAGACAACTGTGATGGGGAAATAATACGCATCATCCAATCTGGACGTTCTACTTTCTATTGCCCTCAACATCAAAAATAGGCAGGATGGAAAAATCATTAAAATAGTACTACTTGATTTGGAAATGATATGGCTAATTATATGAAATCTATTTGCACGCTTTTTTTTGCGGCCCTCCTATGCATCGGGACAGGCAGCCCCTTATATGCATCGGATCAAACATCAGATTTCTTATCCGTTTTACCTGATATCCCTCTCCCAATCCAAGTAACGGAAACTTTGGACAGTCAAATGGACTTCGATTCTGCTAACGGACGGATCATACAAGTCGCGGCATCTGGCCCTGTTTCAATGAAAGAAATTATCAAATTTTACCAAAACACCCTCCCTCAATTGGGATGGGTGGTGAAAAGTGATCAAATTTTTCTTCGTGAAAACGAACAATTAAAATTATCTTTTTCTAGTGAAAATAACCTTACTATCCTTCAATTTGAGCTATCTCCGCACAATAAATAAAGCCCTTCTTGAAGATATTTTTTATGAAATTAAGCGATTGTGACTTGCATCTATGATCAAGTTTCGCTTAAATCCGCGCCAACTCAATTATCAAACTATCGATAGAGATATCAAATTCAACAAAAGTTTAAGGAGCCAGATCATTATGGCCTATGAACATATTCTAGTAGAAACACGCGACAATGTTGGTCTTATCACATTGAACCGTCCAAAAGCCCTAAATGCACTATGTGCGGGACTTATTGCAGACCTAGGAAATGCCCTAGATGATTTCGAAGCCAACAATGAAATTGGCGCGATTGTGATTACAGGCTCAGAAAAAGCTTTTGCTGCAGGTGCAGACATCAAGGAAATGAAAGATAAAACATATACAGACGTATATTTGGAAGATTTTATTTCCAAAGGCTGGGAGCATGTAACAACAATTCGCAAACCTGTTATTGCTGCTGTTGCTGGCTACGCACTTGGTGGTGGCTGTGAAATGGCCATGATGTGCGATTTCATCCTTGCGGCTGATACTGCAAAATTTGGCCAACCAGAAATCACCATCGGTACGATTGCTGGTGCTGGTGGCACACAACGCCTTCCACGTTATGTTGGTAAATCAAAAGCCATGGAAATGAATTTAACAGGCAGAATTATGGATGCGGAAGAAGCAGAACGTTCTGGCCTTGTTAGCCGTATCATACCGGCAGAAGAACTTGTAGAAGAAGCAGTTAAGGCAGCTCAGAAAATAGCTTCTCTATCACGCCCAATTGCATTTGCTGCAAAAGAATCAGTAAACCGTGCTTATGAAAGCACTCTAAAAGAAGGCTTATTATTCGAACGTCGCACATTCCATGCAACATTCGCATTTGAAGATCGCAAGGAAGGCATGGAAGCATTCGCAGCCAAGCGCCAACCTCAATTTAAAAACAAGTAAAGCAGCGAAAAGCCCTCAAACCAGAAGAAAAAACATCCTGACTTATGAAAATAAAATCAGGGAACAAAAAGTTTTTTCTTCTAATTTACTCCTGAGGACTTGACGTTACGCAGTAAGCGCCGTATAAGCGCGCCTGCTTCAGCTTAACGCTAAAAACGGAATTAAAAATTATGGCTAACGTAAAATCTGCCAAGAAACGCATTCGTCAAATCAAAGTACGTACAGAACGTAACCGCGATCGTGTCAGCCGCATTCGTACATATGTACGTAGTGCAGAAGAAGCTATTGCTTCTGGTGACAAAGGTGCAGCGGAAACTGCTGTTCGTGCTGCAATGCCTGAATTACACCGCGGTGTAACTAAAGGTGTATTGCACAAGAAAACTGCTGCTCGTAAGATCAGTCGTTTGACGGCACGCGTTAAGGCACTTCAAGCTTAATTCAAACCTAACGGTTTCTAAAAAGCTAAATGTGATTCAAGGCCACGAAAGTTTTCTTTCGTGGCCTTTTTCGCTTTTTTGTTTTGAAATCAATAAGTCAAAAAATTTACATAAATTTATCCTAATGATGTATAGAAAATCTATACAGTTTACAGATAAAGCTTTCAAATTTCACTTGATGAAAAAAAGTTATTTTATCGAATTTTTTGACTCCCTAAGGATTCCGCGCGACTCCGATTTATTAAGGGTCTGTCAATGATTTTATTTACCTGATTCGCATATTTGTTTTCTTGCGAGAAATCACTCTCCCATGTAATGTCTCTTTCACAGGGACAGTTCAAAGGGTCGTCGCATTAGCCTTATTTAAATAATAATAATTCTTCTATTGCTGCAATCTTTCAAATTATAACTAAACCTAGTTAAAACTAATAAAAAGAGACTTAAATCTCTATAGTAATACTTGGTTTTCTTGTCTTTTACTTGATGCATCGATGCCATTTACTTGGTATTGACCTAAAAATCTTATGTTATTCTTCGTTTTATTTAATAAAAGAAGAATAACCATTCATTTGGGAATTTGATTTTTCAGGATTGTGGCAAAGTAAATATCCCTTAATGCACGCCTTTTATCAGGCATGCCCTTGCGGATTAAACCGCAAAATTGGTGATACCTCTTAATGCTATCGCATTAACGGGATTTGGGTAAAACAATAACGTGACATAATGTCACAAATGAATGATTTTTTTTGGGGGCTCGTATGGCGTCTTTGACGGCAGAACAAAACGAACAGCAAAACGGCCAAAGGGCACGCCAAGGCGGCAGTGACAACACTACCGAAGCTGCGACCAACGGCCTAGACCAGAAAACGGTTGCCCAATGGGCGCGCGTTCGTGCCCGTCTACGTGCCGAATTTGGTGAGACTGCTTATCGTAGTTGGCTAAAGCCCTTAACGCTCGATAGCGTGAATGGCGACACAGCCCTTTTAAGCGTTCCTACCCGTTTCATGAAAAACTGGATCGAAACCCAATATCAAGATCGCTTGATTGCCCTATGGTCGAATGAAAATGGTGGCATCGCAAAAATTTCAATCTCACATGCTGGTTCGCGCCAACCAAAGAAATCTACGGCTGATTATAGCGGTACAGAAAACGCTGCCAATAGCTATGTGATAGAGCAAGAGCGCACTCCATCAGCCATGGAATTATCTGCCCCTCTTGACGAACGCTTTACATTTGATCGCTTCATCGTTGGAAAACCCAATGAATTAGCCTTTGCCGCCGCGCGCCGCATTGGTGACGCAGAAGCCGTACCGTTCAACCCTCTCTTCCTTTTTGGCGGTGTAGGCCTAGGTAAGACTCATTTGATGCATTCTATCGCATGGAATATTCGTCAAAACCATCCTGAGAAAAAGGTTCTTTATCTCAGCGCTGAAAAATTCATGTATCAATTTATTCGCGCGCTTCGTTACAAAGATACTATGGCCTTTAAAGAACAATTCCGTTCTGTTGATGTCTTAATGGTGGATGATGTTCAATTTATCGCCGGCAAAGAGAACACACAGGAAGAATTTTTCCATACATTCAACGCATTGGTGGATCAAAACCGCCAAGTCATTATTTCTGCAGACAAAAGCCCTGCAGAATTAGACGGCATAGAAGAACGCATGAAATCTCGCCTTGGCTGGGGTTTGGTTGCTGAAATTCATACAACAACCTATGAATTACGCCTTGGCATTCTTCAGTCAAAGGCAGAACAGCTTCAAATTGAAATCCCAAGTAAAGTTTTAGAATTTCTTGCGCATAAGATCACTTCAAACGTACGAGAATTAGAAGGGGCTCTTAATCGCCTCGTTGCTTACTCAAGCCTTGTTGGTAGAGATGTAAGCCTAGAAACAACGCAAGAAGTCCTTCATGACCTTCTACGGGCTAATGATCGTCGCATAACCATCGAAGAAATTCAAAAACGTGTTGCCGAACATTATTCCATCAAACTTTCAGAAATGCATTCTGCACGCCGAAGCCGCGCCATTGCGCGCCCACGCCAAGTTGCCATGTATCTTGCGAAACAACTAACATCCCGATCCCTACCAGAGATCGGACGCAAGTTTGGCGGGCGCGACCACACAACAGTTATGCATGCGGTTCGTAAGATTGATGAATTGCGCAGTACAGATACAGGCTTCTCTGAAGATGTAGATTTACTACGCCGGATGCTAGAAGCTTAAGCTGCTTCAATTTCATGATTCGTCAATTTGACTTCTCGTCACGTGTTTCCACGTGCTTTTCATCAGTTATTTTGTATAATAATAGGTAATTTTTTTGCTTTTACGCCAAAAGAATTAATCATTTTTTTTTGTTTAAAATCAATTACTTAACAATGCGCGAAAAACACATCAAAAAAAACATTACGGTAATGACACTAACAGCAGAAAAAAGACTTCTTTTCGGGACAACGCATGATATAATTTATTCATATTTTAATGGGGAAGTTTTATTAAAGCATTTTCACTAAAAAATAATATTAGGGACTGTCATATTCCCCCATTCTAAAGGGGCACTTTATGGCAAATATGTAAGAACCAGTAGGGTAAACAGGGTTAGAGCAGCAATGAAAATCACCATCGAACGCGCCGCACTTTTGAAAGCATTGAACCATGTACAAAGCGTTGTTGAGCGCCGCAATACAATTCCTATACTTTCAAATGTATTAATGCAGGCAGCAGACGGCGGCCTAAGCCTTACTGCTACTGACATGGACATCGCCATCGTCGACAAGGTCGAAGCCACCGTAAATGAAGCAGGCTCAACAACAGCCCCTGCACATACCCTTTTTGATATCGTAAAGAAGCTTCCTGATGGAGCCCAAGTAAATCTTTCCAGCAACGGTGATCAATTAGAGCTTACTGCGGGTCGTTCACAATTCACCCTTCAAACGCTTCCTCAAGATGATTTTCCAGTGATGACTGGTGGCGAAATGCCACATAGTTTTGCTCTTACCGCGTCAGAAGCTAAATTGCTTATCGATAAAACGCGCTTTGCTATTTCAACAGAAGAAACACGCTATTACCTAAATGGTATTTACATGCATGTAGCTGAAGGCGAAAACACCCTTCGCGCTGTTGCAACAGACGGCCATCGTTTGGCCCGCGTTGAATTCACAGCACCAGAAGGTGCCGCAGGCATGCCGGGCGTCATTGTTCCTCGCAAAGCCATCCAAGAGCTTCGTAAACTGATCGACGAAGCAGACGGGGATATTTCAGTAAATCTGTCGGAAACTAAAATTAAACTAGAAGCAGGAAATACCATCCTAACATCGAAATTAATCGACGGTACATTCCCAGACTATGAACGTGTAATCCCACAAGGCAATGACAAGATCATGAATCTTGACACAAAAATCTTTGCCGAGGCCGTTGATCGTGTTTCTACAATCGCCACGGAAAAAATGCGTGCGGTAAAATTACAAATGGATAAAGGCTTAGTAACCTTATCAGCTTCCAGCCAAGATAGTGGCACTGCTGTTGAGGAAATTTCTGTTGATTATGATAATGATCGCATCGAAATCGGCTTTAACTCTCGCTACTTGCTCGACATTGCACAACAAATAGAAAGTGGCAAAGCGCAATTCATTATGGCCGACCCTTCTTCTCCTACCATCGTTCAGGACGCAGAAGACGATAGCGCTCTTTATGTTTTGATGCCGATGCGTGTTTGATTCGTAAATTTGTTTCACTTGATGTTGGTAAATACAGTCTCCTTTGCCCATAAGACCAACAGGTAACTACATGGTATTCGCAGCAAGATCGCTTGACCAAGACATGACAGAAAATTCTCAAGGCCAAATCGATTTGCCTTCTGTTTCTGAATGTTCAGGCTTAGCTATTCGGAAGTTAGCGTTAAGTGGCTATCGTAATTACGATCATCTACGCCTTACAGCAGATGCCTTGGATAAAGGGCAGAATATCATTGTGATTACGGGTAAGAATGGGGCTGGTAAAACCAATATCTTAGAAGCTATTTCAATGTTAGCACCGGGCCGCGGTTTACGTCGTTGCAAGACAAGGGATTTAGACCAAATCAACCATTTCAGCCCTTGGGCTGTGTCATGTAGCCTAGATTCACAATATGGTCCAATTGAACTGGGCACAGGCAGGGATCCACAAGGCGAACGCCGATTGGTTCGCATCAATGGTGCAACAGCCAAAGGCCAAGCGGCCCTAACGGAATATATCAGTGTTGTTTGGCTGACACCACAAATGGACGGATTGTTTTTAGACAGTAGCGGTGCCAGAAGACGGTTTTTGGATCGGTTAATTTATGGATTTGACCCCGCCCACGCAGGTCGCCTTGCCTCCTACGAAAAAGCAATGCGGGAACGTGCTAAACTGCTGAAAATTGGCAGCCAAGATCAAACTTGGTTAAGTGCTTTAGAAGCCCAAATGGTAGAACGCGGCATTGCGGTTTCAGCCGCTAGACGCGATATGGCAGAACGTTTAGATATTGCCTGCGCAAGATCGGACGGTCCCTTCCCCGGTGCGAAAATAGCATTGGAAGGATCTGTTGAAGAAGATTTAGCACGCCTTCCTGCGGCTGAGGTAGAAGATAAGTTTGCAGCAGCCCTTAGAATTGGTCGCGCACAAGATAGAGAAAGTGGTGGCGCAAGTCATGGTCCCCATCGGTCAGATTTATTAGTCACACATTTGGACAAGAATATGCCGGCACATCTTTGCTCTACCGGGGAACAAAAAGCATTGTTAATTGCTATTGTTTTAGCCCATGCAAAATTACAAGCAGCAGAAAGAGGCGTCGCGCCCCTTTTGTTGTTAGATGAGGTTGCAGCCCACTTAGATAGTAAAAAACGTACAGCCTTGTTCGAGACAATTTCAAGCCTTGGAAGCCAGACATGGTTAACAGGGACCGAATCAAATGTATTTGAAGAATTACAAGGGGTTGCCCAATTTTTCCATGTTGATAATGGCAAAGTTGAAGCTACAAACCTCGCGTTAAGTAAATAGTTTAAAGAAGTCATCGTAAATCTGCGATAGAAATGATCTGGAGCGACAAAAATGAGCGATATAGAAGAAAACGTGGAACCAATTGACCCAATTAATTCTGAAGAATATGGCGCAGATTCCATCAAAGTTCTAAAAGGCTTAGAAGCCGTTCGTAAACGCCCGGGTATGTATATCGGAGATACAGATGATGGGTCAGGCCTGCATCATATGGTTTACGAAGTTGTTGATAACGCCATTGACGAGGCACTTGCCGGTCATTGCGATATTGCAACAGTAACATTGAACGGTGATGGCTCTGTCACAGTTACAGATAATGGCCGCGGTATCCCAACGGATATGCATGAAGAAGGCGTTTCCGCCGCTGAAGTAATCATGACACAACTACATGCGGGCGGTAAGTTTGACCAAAATAGTTATAAAGTATCAGGTGGCTTGCATGGTGTAGGTGTATCCGTGGTGAATGCCCTTTCTGTTATGTTAAAACTTCGTATCAAACGTGACGGTAAACTTCATGAAATCGAATTTAGCCATGGTGATGCAGTATCTCCATTAAAAGTTATTGGTGAATGTGGTGACGAAACAGGGACTGAAGTAACATTCCTTCCTTCCAAAGAAACCTTCACTATGACTGAATTTAGCTTTGCAACATTAGAGCATCGCCTTAGAGAGCTAGCCTTCTTAAACAGTGGTGTACATATTCGCCTTACAGATGAGCGCCATGCTGAACCTGTTGTTTCTGATTTACAATATGATGGTGGTATTCAGGCTTTTGTTCAATATTTGGATAAATCAAAACAGTCGATGCAAGATGTTCCGATCGCAATGATTGGTGAAAAAGACGGCATGACGGTTGAAGTAGCGATGGAGTGGAATGATAGCTATCATGAAAATACTCTATGTTTTACCAACAACATCCCCCAACGTGATGGTGGAACACATTTAGCTGGATTACGTGCAGCTTTAACACGCCAAATTAATAACTATGCAGCATCTAGCGGAATTGCCAAAAAAGAAAAAGTGAACTTATCAGGGGATGATGCCCGTGAAGGCATGACATGTGTCCTTTCTGTGAAAGTACCAGATCCTAAATTCTCCAGCCAAACAAAAGACAAGCTTGTATCTTCTGAAGTTCGCCCAGTTGTTGAAAATATTGTCAGTGAAAAATTGGCAGAATGGTTCGAAGAACATCCACAAGATGCCCGTAAAATTGTACAAAAAGCAGTTGAAGCAGCAGCGGCCCGTGATGCAGCAAGAAAAGCCCGCGAACTTACCCGTCGAAAAGGGGCATTAGACATATCGTCTCTTCCAGGGAAACTTGCCGATTGTCAGGAACGTGATGCAACTAAAGCAGAAATGTTCTTAGTGGAAGGGGACTCTGCTGGCGGCTCAGCCAAGCAGGGCCGAAATCGTAAGAACCAAGCTATTCTTCCTCTTAAAGGTAAAATCCTTAATGTGGAACGTGCCCGTTTTGATAAAATGCTATCAAGCCAAGAAATCGGTACGATGATTACGGCAATGGGAACTGGCATTGGCCGTGATGATTTCAATATTGAAAAATTGCGGTACCATAAAATTGTGATCATGACCGATGCGGATGTTGATGGTAGTCATATTCGAACATTATTGTTAACATTTTTCTTCAGACAAATGCCTGAAATTATTGAAAAGGGTTACCTCTACATTGCACAACCGCCCCTTTATCAAGTGCGTCGCGGTAAAGAAATTACCTACCTTAAAGATGATGAGGCAATGGAAGAGTTCTTAGTGAACAACATTGTTGGCCAATCCATTTTAACAGATGGAAACAGCACACAGCATAGTGGGCAAGATTTAAAGTCCATGATTCAAGATGCATTGAATGCACGCAGCCTGATCCAGCCATTGAGCCGCAAGGCTGGCTCTTCGGATGCTATTGAACAATGTGCTATTGCTGGGGCCTTAAGTATGGAACTTCTTAAAAACCCAGAAGAAGCACAAGCAAAAGCAGATGAAGTTGCCCTTCGCCTAGATTCACTATCGGACCCATTGGAAAGAGGATGGCGCGGTGAAATCATCGATGATAGTGGTTTTGCGTTTGAACGTACTTTACGTGGTGTTACACAGCGTTGTGAAATTGACGGCGCAATGATGCGTTCAGCAGAAGCTATTCGTCTTAATAGAATGGCAGAAGAACTCAATAGCACATATGGCGCCACTGCGAGTAGCCTAACAATTGGTGAAAAAGAGCATGTGATTAATGGTCCTATTTCCTTGGTTAGTTTAGTTATAGAACAGGGACGTAAAGGTCTTGCGGTACAACGTTACAAAGGTTTGGGAGAAATGAACCCAGAACAGCTTTGGGAAACAACACTTGATCCAGATGTACGTACATTATTGCAAGTTAAAGTGAACCAAATGGACGAAGCAGAGAATATTTTCTCTACGCTTATGGGTGACGTTGTTGAACCCCGCCGTGAATTCATTCAAGACAATGCCTTGAAAGTTTCGAATTTGGACGTTTAACTTCCATAAAATACTGTAAAAAAAGCTGCCTTTGTGCAGCTTTTTTTATGCCCCAATTAAAAGGGTCTTATTGATTTTCGAAAATTTCTATCTTTTTTTAAATACCATTCCCGACTCATAGCCTCACGACGGGTGAAATAACGTTCTACATATAAAATTTCCCAGAATCGCCCTCGGGTAGATTTAGCACCAATACCTGTATTATGTTTATCTAATCGCGCAGTTAAATCATTAGTCCAGCCCACGTAAGTTCTCCACTTACCGTCCTTATGACTGCCTAAAACATAAACAAAACAACACATTAGATATCTAGCCTTATTTATTATAGTAGTTAAGGTTAATAATCGAAAAAATCGATTATAATAAGCAATATAATTCGCTTTTATTTATCAATTCAAGTCTATATGTTCCCTTTCAGAAAATAAATATTCAAACATAAAAGGATAATACTATGTTGACTAACGTACCAAATGTTACTTTTAAAACGCGTGTTCGTGATGAATCTATCGGTGGTGACAACCCATTCGATTGGAAAGATTTGACATCTTCTGAAATCTTCGACGGCAAGAACGTTGTTGTATTCTCTTTACCTGGTGCATTCACACCAACTTGTTCTTCAACACATCTTCCACGTTACGAAGAACTTTATGCTGATTTAAAAGCACAAGGCGTTGATGAAGTTATTTGTGTTTCTGTGAATGATGCATTTGTAATGTATAAATGGGGCGTTGATCTTGGTCGTGAAAATGTATTCATGCTGCCTGATGGTAACGGTGAATTCTCACGTAAAATGGGCATGCTTGTAGACAAATCAAACCTTGGTTTTGGTATGCGCAGCTGGCGCTATTCTATGTATGTTGAAAATGGCGAAATCAAACAGCTTTTCTCTGAAGCTGGATACGAAGACAACTGCCCATCAGATCCATTTGAAGTATCTGATGCTGATACAATGTTGAACTATTTAAAAAATCGCTAAGCGGTTAATAGTCTGATGTGAAAGGGGTTCCTGAAAGGGAGCCCCCTTTTTTTACATATATAAAATATCAAAATCTTGCTTGTAGTGAATAGGAAAAACCCCTTAAAATCCTACTACCTTTTAATTTCGATCAAGGCAGCAGTATTTATGACAACTCCTGACAGAAACGCCGCAATTCAAACCTTCATTCAAAATGCTGGTTGGGGAGACGCCGAACAAATCAACTTGCAGGCAGATGCTTCCTTTCGAAGTTATATTCGCCTAATCAGGGGCAATGAATACGTTATGCTAATGAATGCACCGCCGCCACAAGAAAATGTTCAACCCTTTATCAATATAAACAGCCATTTGAATAAACTTGGGTTTAGTGCGCCAAAAATATTGAAACAAGATATTGAAAATGGATTTTTGCTTATCGAAGATTTTGGCAATGATACATTTACTACACTTTTAAAAAAGGGTGCAGACGAAGGAAAGCTCTATCAAATAGGTATCGATTTACTAGCGAACCTTCACACAAATTCAGAAGCAAAGAACATTAAAGTTCCTCCCTATGATGAAGCAACTCTTCTAAGGGAGGTTGATTTATTAATCGATTGGTATTTTCCAGA
>CBFCZA010000037.1:0-12719 GCA_965602285.1 uncultured Curvivirga sp.
AGCAGCTTTAGCTTTTTGATCGAAAGCTTCGACCAAATGATTCAATTTACCTGCACGATCAATTTGGATCTGTTGTTCCAGTTGGCTCTCTTCTGTTAATCTTTCATTCTCGATCAATTTATCACGGAAATTGATGATAATTCCATACATACGGGCAAAGATATTACCGCCCGGTTGTTCTTCAACTTCTGTATTAAAATCACCCGATCCAATTCGGCTCATGGCCTCCACTAAATATGTAAATTTACCTGAGATCGCACTACCAAAATAAATTCCGATAACTACGGCAAAGACACTTACCGCAAGCAAAATACCACCAATCCAGTTCCGTAAAGTATGGGCACCAGCAAGAGCTTCTACTTCGTCTATTTCTGCAATTATTGCCCAACTTATACCGTGAAATTCTAGGGGTGTATATGCGGAAACAACAGAGATACCACGGTAATCATCCATGATTTCTACACCACGATTTCCAGCAAGTGCTTCATGAACAGTTATGCCATCGACTTTAGTTTTAAGAATTGTGCTGTCATCCCCAAAACGTGAATCACTGCGCATCAATAAATCTGATCCGACAATATATGTTTCGCCACTTTCACCCATACCGGCAGATTGCTGCATAAGGTTGTTAATCATACCAATAGGCATCTGAAAGGAAATCACACCAACTTTTTTGCCCGCATCGTCAAAAATTGCAGAAGCAACAAAACTAGCAGGCGCCCCTGCACTTGGTGCGTAAGGTGCAAAATCATCAAAGGCAATTTGATTAGGTTTAGTTTGTGCCATCGCTGCACGATAAACTTTACCTAGGCCACTTGCCTTCCATTCACCTGAAATTAAGTTGGTCGCATAATCCAATTCTTTATAAACACTATAAACAAGATCCCCTTTAGTATTGAAAAGGAAAATATCATAATAATTACGTTCTTGTTGAAGTTGATGGAACCAACCATGGGTCTTCGCATGATGTTGGCTATATTCTGAACCATCTTTTGCATCATAAAGTTTATCTTTTTCACCTAATGCGTAGGAATTTTTTGTGATGTAAAGATCTTGTAACGTCTTCGTCTTATCGCCTTCCAACTTATCCCAAGCATTTATATAACCCTGAAGGGTCGCATTTACGGCTGGGTTCGTTGATTGAATACGAAGGTCTGCATCAATTGAAGAAAGATAATCAGACAAAGCAGATTGTCGTGATTCTGAAAGCGCAGATAATTTATTTTCCGCTTCTTTCAACAATGATTGACTTGCTAAATTATAACTAACAATACCTGTTACGATAGTAGCAAGTATAGCGATAGTAATGATGACAGCAGGTAGCATGACCCGAAGTCTTAGACGAAGTAGATAGCCCATAATAATTCCCCGATAGAGCAGCTTCGCAGCTGTATGATTTTCCAAAACTAATCTGTATCTATCAGTAAGAAATTAATTTTTAGTTAATTCACTTAAATAAACTTAAAAATTTTATGGGTTAATTAACTTGCATCTTGCAATAAGGCTGCTTTTCTTAGATCTACGGAAACGAGCTGTGAGACACCGCGTTCTGCCATGGTAACGCCAAATAACCTATCAACACGGGCCATTGTCATGCGATGATGTGTTACAACCATAAATCTAGTTGTTCCCGCTGCAGACATCTCTTCTAGCATTTTACAAAAACGATCCACATTCGCATCATCAAGTGGAGCATCCACCTCATCCAACACACAAATTGGGGCGGGATTTGTTAAAAATACGGCAAACAATAATGACAATGCTGTTAAGGCCTGTTCCCCACCAGAAAGAAGGCTCATGATTTGCATGCGTTTTCCAGGTGGCGATGCCATAATTTCTAAACCTGCCTGTAATGGATCTTCCGATTCTGTTAGGCGTAACTCTGCTTCCCCACCACCAAACAACCGTACAAAAAGTTCCTTAAAGTGTGTATTCACTTCCTCAAAGGCTGCTAAAAGCCGCTCTCGACCTTCACGGTTAAGGGCGCTAATGCCTTGGCGTAATTTTGCAATAGCTTCAATGAGGTCTGCTTGCTCTTTCTCCATCTCATCAATACGAGTTTGTAATTCTTGCGCTTCTTGTTCTGCCCTTAAATTAACGGCTCCCATATTTTCACGTTCCCGAGAGAAACGCTCAAGCTTACTTTCCACTTCTTTCGTAGGCGGTAACTCTTCATCTTCCTCTACACCACCAGCTTTTAAGGCTTCTTTAGGGTAGCAATCCAATTTTTCAAGAATTCGCTCTGCTACGTTATCAGCGGATAATTGCGCCTGATCCACATTTGCCTGTAAGCGCACGCGCATTTCACGCGCTTCTGCCAATGCTTGCTCTGCCTCTTTCAATGCGCGATCTGCATCAAATTGAAGTCGTTCTGCCTCTGATAATTCTTCAGCTAAAGAAGTGCGTTTTTGCTGTGACAAATCGATTTGATCCAATAAAGAAATGCGTTGCTCTGCTATTTCTTCTGGGCGCGTTTCAAGAATTAACTTTTCTTCATGCCCTTGTTCTAAGCGAATCTCTAATTCTTCCATACGCGCATTGGTGCCATTCATACGATCCTGCCAAGAATGGGCTTCGGCCTCTATGGCGCGCAATCGATTAAGCTTCACTTCTGATTCACGATGAAGGTTGTCATAAGTGCTTTGTTTCTGAATAGAAATTGCCCGCATCTCAGCAAGGTTAGCACGCATCTGATTAACACGATCCCACGCTTGTGTTGTTTCTTCAAGGCTATCTAGCTGCAACTGGGAGGTTGTAAGTAATTCTTGTGCTTCAGTTTGTTCTTCTGAAACCCGCCGTGCGTTATCTTCGACATTACTTAATCTAGATTGCGCCGCCGCCGCACGACTGGTGAGCAATGTATGATTTTGCCTAACTTGATTTAGTTGAACATATCCTAACTGCTGCTCTTCGCGTGCTTTTCGGGTATTTTCTTCTGCAATTGCCACGGCCTCTACCGCATCAGCAAAGGCTGTCTGGGCTTCATCAACAGCAATCTCGTTAAGCTCTATCGCTTCTTCAATACGCTCTTGGCCTTCCGTTTGTATATGCGAAAGGGTAGTATAGGCTTCTTCTACTGCCTCCTCAGCATCCACACGGGCAATATCGATAAGGCCTTCTAATTCTTCTACTCTTTTTTTCTGTTCCAATTTTTGTGCGGCTGTAGAAGGTACATCAACAGCAACGGAATACCCATCCCAGCGCCATAACCCACCTTCTTTAGTGACAACCCGTTGCCCTTGTTTCAGATGAACTTGGGCCGAAATAGCTTCGCCTACAGAAGGGGCAACGCCGACTTGGGCTAAACGACGTGCAAGCGCAGAAGGCGCCGTCACATATTCTGCCAAAGAAGGCAGGTTCGACGGTAATGATTGAAGGTTTCCATCATTTTCTATTTCATTCCAATGAATGGATTGATCCAATAATAGTGACGCATCAATATCATCGCCAAGAGCTGCCCCTAAAGCCGCTTCATATCCTGCTTCCACTTTAATGTGGGCACTTAAAGGTTCCGATATCTCAGCTGTAGATGCGGCAATCACTTTGCAAAGCGCATCAAATTCTGCCTTCAAGCTTTGCAGGTGGTTCTCTGTTTTATTTTGGCGCTCTCGGCCTTTTTTTTCTGCGCCTTCAATTGATTTTCTATTTGCTTGCTCAATAGCATCAAGTCGTTCTCGGCCTTCTGCTTCACTATTTTGCAATTGGTTGCGGGCTTCTTTTTCTCGATTGATTAACTGTTGCAAGGATTCTTCAGATGCATCCAATCTCTCACGCATCATATCGATGGCGTTCTCAGCTTCAAAAACGGCCTCTTCAGCCAGTTCTAGTTCTTCAACCAGCTCCATATCTTGGGCAAGGTTTGCACGTTCCTCTGAAAGCTCCCCAGCCCTTTCTTGAAGGCGTTCTATTCTGCTTGCTGCATGCTCCCCTTGTTGCAGCAATGCATTTCGTTTTGCTTCCAGTCCAGCTACTTCCTCCGTCAATTGCTGAAGTGTTGCTTCTTTCTCTGTCACTTCATCATGTGCAACTTCCATCGCTTCTTTTAATTCTTCCACTAAAAGAAGTTGGTCTTCGCCACCATCATCAAGAAGTGCTTTTTCTTCATTCAAACGCACGAGGGCTTCTTTAGCATCCCGTCCCAGGCTGGTTTCACGTTCCATGTCCAAGGTAAGTTGCTGTAAACGATTTTCCAGATCAAACCGTGCTTGCTGAAGGCGACTTTCTTCATTGGTCAATTCACGTTCTGCAAGTTGGAAGCGTTGTAATTCTGCGGCGGCCTCTGCTTCTTTTTGGCGAAGTTCAGGTAATTTATCAGCTGTGCGTAATTGTGAAGCAGACCCACTTGCTGCTAATAAAGTACGTTCTTGAACCACCTCTTCCACCGCCGACAAGGCCGCATGGCTTTCTACCAATTGCTCTTCTGCCGCCTTCCAACGCATATGCAATAACATGGCATCGAAACGTCGGATTTGATCTGATAGGCGGCGATATCGATTGGCTTGACGTGCTTGTTTTTGTAACCCTTGGTTTTGCACATCAAGTGCCGCAATCACGTCTTCTAATCGTTCAAGGTTTGCTTCGGCGGCTTTTAAGCGTAATTCAGCTTCATGTCGACGAGAATGAAGCCCGCGAATGCCGGCGGCCTCTTCTAATAAGGTACGTCGTTCCGCTGGCTTCGCACCAATCAAAGCTCCAATGCGCCCTTGGGATACAATGGCGGTGGAATTTGCACCAGATGCCAAATCAGCAAATAACAGTTGTACATCGCGTGCACGAACATCACGCCCGTTAATCTTATATCCCGACCCTTTTCCACGTTCGATACGGCGGGTAATTTCCACCTCATCTTCTTCGTTAAAGGCAGCAGGTGCGGATCGATCTTTATTATCAAGTGTTAGGGTAACTTCAGCAATGTTTCGAGGCGGACGATTACTGGATCCACCAAAGATCACATCGTCCATTTCTTTGCCCCGCATGCGCTTGGCCGAAGTTTCCCCCATCACCCAGCGCAGGGATTCGATCACATTGGATTTGCCGCAGCCGTTTGGACCAACCACACCTGTTAACCCTTCCTCAATCAAGACCTCAGTCTGATCAACGAAGGATTTGAAGCCGTGTAATCTCAGCTTCTTAAACTGCAAATCCCCTTACCCCTTACGTTAAACATTCAGATGCGTAGTGGAAGCCACACATCTGAATAGATCCCTTTATTCAAAATAAGAATTCAACACTTCTTCAAATTCTTCTAATGGCATATTGCCAGAAATTTTCTCTGTACCATTCACAAAGAATGTTGGTGTTGAATCTACTTCATATTTTTTCATGCCTTCTTGACGGTCTTCTAAAACCTTATTCAAGATTTCTTCGTCTTTCATACATGCATCAAACTTTTCTTGAGACAAACCCGCTAGCTTTGCGATTTTTCCAAGCTCTACCATATAATCTTCTGAACGTGCCCAAGTATCTTGAGTTTTAAACAAAACACCCAAGGCCTTATGATAGAAGTTCTCAGGAACACAACGCGCCATCATAGACGCACCAGCAGCGCGTTGATCAAATGGAAAATCTTTAAACACAAGTTTCACCATACCTGTATCGATGAATTTCTTCTTAATTTCTGGTAATTTGGTTTTATGAAATTCTGCACAATGTGGGCAAGTCATAGAGGCAAATTCTAATAACGTAACCGGTGCATTTGGATCACCTAAAACAGGAGAATCCCCATAATCAGTTGTATCAACAGATTTAGCCTTAAAGTCCGCGGCATTCGCAGATGAAATTAATTCAAAAGAAGATGTCACTTTAACAGCAACATCATTTGACGATTGATTTCCCTGATAGGCAAAATAGCCACCAGCAGCAACAGCAACCACCATGATTGCCCCAATGAAAGTCCGTGCGGACATATGTCTCTCCTTACATCCCCTATTATTTAGTCTTTAGTTGACATTTTAGGGTGTTTTCTATCATGCCCTAGCGGCATATTATTTAATTAAACTATACTTCAAAACAGGAAAAACAGGCAACCACCTGTTCAACCATCATGATTTACGATTATTTTGTGTCAAGATTGCGGCGCGCTACAGATTCACCTAAACGCTGCAGAATCTGGCGCATTTCTTCATTCTCAACGTTTTCTAATCCCCGACTTATTTCCTCAACTTGCTTTAAATCAAGGGGAACCTTCTTCTTTCTAACTTCCGCCTCTTTTTGTTGATTTTTGCGAATCGCCCCTAACGAGCTACTTTGTTTCAACCGAATAGATGTAACAGCACCATACCCAAAATATGTATTGATCCGATCAATCAAGATCGGTTCCATATGTTGCAATTCCAAGGCCATCGGCCCAACAACTTTGATATGCAACACCCCACCTACCCGTTGACCGCGCGGGAAGATAATTTTCATTGGCTGGCAGAATTTAGCCAATCGTTCACCAACAATGCGATGCCAATCTGTAATCAAGGCCGTTTGTCCAAAACCATATCGCCCCAAAGCATATTTTGTAAGCCCAGGCACCATTTCACCTATGGGTCTGGTCACAGCCTTTCTACGTGGTTCAAAACGCTTATAAGGCTTTTTCCCTACAGATACTTTTCGTGGTTTGTCATCATCATTTATCATGACCTGATTATCCCGCAACTATTGCACTTTTCCAAGCCTTAGTTTAGGCGTTGAAGATAGATAAATTAAAGACAGGTTATTAAAAGCAGGGACCATGGCCAAAGCAGCCCATAATAATTCCACCTTAAAGAATGAAGTCCTACGAGGTAGCGAAATCGCAAAGCCAATGCTTCATTGGTATGATCAACATCGCCGCCATTTACCATGGCGTTCTCATCCCGGTGAAAATGCCAACCCTTATCATGTCTGGCTATCAGAAATCATGTTGCAACAAACCACAGTTGCGACCGTTAAATCTTATTTCAAACGTTTCTTAGAATTATGGCCTGATGTCACAGATATGGCAGCAGCCCCTCTAGACGATATTTTACAAGAATGGGCAGGGTTAGGTTATTATGCGCGGGCAAGAAACCTTCACAAATGCGCCTGTATAGTCACGCGTGACCATAATGGTCGGTTTCCTGACACTGAGGATGCCCTACTAGCCCTTCCGGGACTAGGTCCTTATACTGCCGCAGCCATATCTGCCATCGCCTTCCAACAGCATAGCGTCGTTGTGGATGGAAATGTTGAACGGGTCATGAGCCGCATTTTCAAATCTTACGCAGAGCTTCCTAAAGAACGTCCCGAATTTTACCGCCTAGCTAACCTAGCCACACCTAATACTAGGGTCGGTGATTATGCACAATCCTTGATGGATTTAGGCGCAACCATTTGCACACCAAAATCACCAAAATGTGCCATATGCCCTATTCAATCATCGTGTTTAGGAAAATTAGAAGCCGTAGATCTACCAAGGAAAGCACCAAAAAAAGTAAAACCGACCCGTCTTGGTTTAAGCTATTGGGTCACTACAGATGATGGGCATATATTATTGGAGCGGCGACCTGATAAAGGACTTCTTGGTGGCAGGGCGGGCCTTCCCGGTACCAGCTGGATTGTGGATCAAGCCCCCGACAAAAACGGCCTTGATCATAGTTTAGATTTTTTACCCCACTTAAATAGTGCCCTTATAGAAGGTTTGGTAAAACATACATTCACGCATTTTCATCTAGAACTTCAAGTTTCTAAGATAAAACTTTCACAAAAAATTGATGTGCCTGAAGCGTTTTTTTGGATCGAAAAAGAAGCAATAACCGACTACGGCCTACCTACAGTGATGAAAAAAGCAGTTTTACTTGCAATTGAATCAAAAACATCCAAATAGTATCTACTAATTAAATGGGCTCAAATTCAAGCTAGGGAATAAAATGGATCCGGAACAATTAAATAATTTCTGGAGATTGGTTCAAGATGTATGGCAAAATGGCTATGCAGGAATAGATTTTGGCCGTTATTTCTCCGCCCTGTTTATTTTCATCATTTTCTTAATGTTCCGTCGTTTATTCACACGTATCATCCTCAATCGCCTCGAAGGGTTTGTGCAAAACACGAACACAGACATAGACGAACGTTTACTGATCGCTTTGAAAAATCCTATTCGGTTCATACCCATTGTTATTGGCTTTTTTATCGCCACTGAATATTTGAACTTATCGGGTGACATTAAGATTGTTATGGAGAACCTTACCCGTTCCCTAGTCATCTTCACCATATTTTGGGCTCTGCATAGAACCGCAAATCAATTTTCTTTCTTATTTTTGAAATCCAATCGTCTGAACAATAAAGTTCATGGCGCGTTATTAAGTTGGATATCAAACATCATAAAATTATTTATGATCATCATTGGACTGGCTGCTGTTCTTGAAGTTTGGGGTATTGACGTTGGAACCTTAATTGCCGGTCTAGGGCTTTTTGGTGTTGCCGTTGCCCTTGGTGCCCAAGACATGTTCAAAAATCTAATCGCAGGTATGTTGATCATCGCGGAAAACCGTTTCCAACATGGCCATTGGATTAAGGTAGATGGCGTGATTGAGGGAACCGTGGAAAATATCGGTTTCCGTTCCACCCGTGTTAGGCGTTTTGATCAGGCCCCAGTCACTGTTCCTAATTCTGCCCTATCGGATAATCCCGTGACTAATTTTTCAGAAATGAAATACCGCCGTATTTATTGGGTACTAGGTGTCGAATATTCCACAAGCGTAGATCAATTAAAACAAATCCGTGATGGCATTGAGGCCTTGGTCATTAATAACCCACAATTCGTGACGGCAGATAAAGCCTCAACTTTTGTGCGGATTGATAATTTCAATGCCAGTTCAATAGACATCATGCTTTATTGCTTCACCAACACCACCAATTGGGGTGAATGGTTGGCTATTAAAGAACAGCTTGCTTTTGATATTAAAGAAGTGGTTGAAGGTGCAGGATCAGGGTTTGCCTTCCCAAGTACATCTCTTTATGTGGAAAAAATGCCGTCAGCTTTTGGAGATCCTGAAACACCTGAAACACTCACCCCTTCTCCAGCGAAAGCCAGCGCACAGCAGTCTACTAAAAACACAGGAAATGCTGTTGGTGCCATAAGCGCCACATTCGAAGGAAGTGATGGCGAATAAACTTCCCACTTGCAGTCCTTAAGAAAAGGGGCCTGTCCTATGAAAGAACAGACCCCTTTTAGATGATGGGATGACCTGAGCGCATCACCCAGCCCCACCACCACTCTGGCAAGAGTTAGTTGACGTGGAGGTTTGTAGACTTCCGCGAAACTTTGGTGCGTGATTTAGGCGTGATCTTGCCACCCAACAACTTGGAAGAAGTTGGTGCCTTTGTGATCATTGCGTCTTTAACAGCCGCGCCCATATCACTGCGAATTTTTTGACGAAGTACGTCGATTGGTATTTTCTTTTTGCTATCGGCCTTAATTTGCCAATATGTCCAGCCATTACAACTTGGTGCATTCTGTACAGCAGCACCCACCTTGTGGATAGATCCTGTATGATCATTGGTTACGATTGTACCATCGGCACGTACTTTGGCTGTATGCTTCTTGCAAGGGCTGATTAATTGATCCCCGGGATTCAATAAACCTTCTTCCACCAAACGACCAAAAGGAATACGTATTTCTTTGCGTTTAGCTTGGGTAACGGAAACAGCCTCTAGGTCACTTGCAACGGCCGTTTCTGCCAAACGTTTTTGAGAAACATCATAATATGCCTGCTCTCGCTCTAGGGCGATATATTGTCGACCTAAACGTTTTGCCACTGTTGCCGTTGTTCCAGTACCAGAGAACGGATCAAGGATCACATCACCCGGATTACTGCTGGCGATTATTACGCGATGCAATAGGCTTTCAGGTTTTTGAGTTGGATGGGCTTTTTTACCATCCTCACCTTTAAGGCGTTCACCACCATTACAAATAGGCAACACCCAGTCTGAACGCATTTGAAGGTCATCATTCATGGCCTTCATGGCATCATAGTTAAAGGTGTATTTTGATTTTTCTGATTTAGACGCCCAAATCATTGTTTCTGTTGCATTGGTAAAACGACGACCTTTAAAATTCGGCATTGGGTTGGTTTTCACCCACACAACATCATTCAACATCCAGAAATCAAGATCTTGCATCACGGTGCCAACACGGAAGATATTATGATAACTTCCAATCACCCACATGGTGCCATCTTTTTTCAAAACGCGACGTGCTTCTGCCATCCATTCGGTGGTGAATTTATCATATGCTTTGAAACTTGAGAATTTATCCCAGTCATCATCAACAGCATCAACTACAGAATTGTTTGGGCGAAGTAATTCACCCTTTAACTGTAAGTTATAGGGGGGGTCTGCAAACACCATATCTACAGATTCATCAGGTAATGACTTAAGTAATTCTATACAGTCACCAAGTAATACTTCATTTAACGGAAGTTTATTCTTCATTGTTTAAATCCTAACCTTGCCAGAGGAACTAAATAGAATCTTGATTCAAAGTAGATTCCACGTCAACCATCTTTTTTACTGATTCTATATGTAGGATTTGGTAACTATTATTTGTCTATATGTAGTTTATTACTCTAGAAGCTTATTTTTACTCCCAAAACACCCACATGTTTTCCACAGTTACTTGTGGATAACTTTTAGCATCACAATTGAATCAAGGAGATATCCACTTTGTCGATAAAAGCCACAATTTGACGAAAAGAGAATCTTGTCAGGAAGATTTTCCAAGCTATAGTTTATTAGAAATCAATATTCATATCTTCATGAAAGAAGCGAACCTATGATCAATCATAACGCATTTAATACACGCCCGCGCCGTTCTGTATTATATATGCCAGGATCGAATGCACGGGCCTTGGACAAGGGACGTAATTTAGCAGCAGATAGCATCGTTATGGATTTGGAAGATGCTGTTGCACCTGATGCAAAAGCAGGGGCACGCCATGAAATTCTGCATCATTTGCAAGAAGGTGGATATGGAAAAAGGGAAATCATCGTTCGTGTGAACGCCCTTGATACTCAATGGGGCGAAGAAGATCTACGCGTCATGGCACATTCTGGTGCAAACGCGTTGCTTTTACCAAAAGTAAATACAGCAGAATGCATCCAAAAATCTGCCGACATTCTATTGCGCGCTGGTGCACCAGAGGATCTAAAAATTTGGTGCATGATGGAAACACCAAAAAGCATTTTAAATGCACAATCTATTGCTGATGCTCATCCACGTCTTGTGGGTATGTTGATGGGCAACGAAGATTTATCCAAAGACTTACGCGTTCGCCCTGATGTACACCGTACACAACTTATGTATGCCATGAGCAAATGCATCATTGCCGCACGTGCCTATGGCCTTGCCATCATTGATGGTGTTTATACCGATGTTCATAATACTGATGGATTACGTATTTCTTGTGAACAAGCCTTAGCCATGGGATTTGATGGAAAAAGCCTTGTTCACCCAAAAAACATCGACATCACCAATGACGTTTTTGCCCCAAGCCCTGAGGAGCTTGACAACGCAAAAGCAGTAATAGCAGCATTTGAAGCGGCGCAAAAAGAAGGCAAGGCAGTCGCATTGCTCAATGGAAAGTTGGTTGAGCATTTGCACGCAACAGAGGCAGAAAGCCTTATCTCTGTAGCATCTGCGATTAAGGAGATGGAAGCAACTTAAGCTGCTTCTATGCGCGCTCTATTCTACTTGATGCTTCAACACCCAGTCATTTCCTTTCATTTCCCATAAATGTTCTGAACGGAATTTATCCACAATAGAAAAGAAGGTGGTTTCATCCATTTTCATATATTCTAGGAATTCTTTGAAATAACGTTTCGGAAATTCTGTATCATATTTTCGGACGAGGGCAACCCCTTCCTCCCGGGTTAAATCGCCGTGGCGAATTTCTTGTGAGGCTTCATGGGTTGTTCGCCCAATACCAAATTTAACCAACCCACACCAATAATGAAATCCATCGATACAATCATCTATCGAATTATAGCGTGAATAGGTACCATCTGTACGCTGATCATTCGCTTCAAACCCCACATGTTCGCGGGCATAATAGTAATTAGATTGTGGGTGAAAATGTAGAAAATGCCCTAACCAACGCGGATCAAGTTGCGCTTCATCAGCCTCTTTTGTGGTTAAGGGTAGGTAAAGCTTTAAATCTTCTTCGGTGATATTATGCTGATCCTCTAGCTCTTTAAAACTAAGCCCTGCTACTTTCATGCCGCTACGATCATCATCAACATAATAGTAGGGATCCATCTTTGAAGAATCTTCTTCCCCTTCTCGCCCTCCATATTCAGCAGGGTTTTCCCCAAAGAAAATAAGTTTTAACCCAAACTTACGTGCCATATGCATCACATAATTACGCTGCCCAAAAACGAAGGGCTGAAAAGGGTGCAGCAAATTTTCAAAGGCTAATCTAGTAAGGCGCGCATGTTTTTCACCATTGGGGGTGAATAGAAAATTATCAAACCCCCCTTTATGAATCCATGCATTAAAATTACGGCGTCCGACTTCTGTATAAATATGGGGCGCCCATGTTACGGTAAGCGGGTTCATGCCATATTTATTCTTTAAAATATGGGCCTGGTAAATAGAATCTTTACCGCCAGAACCCGGGATTAAACAATCCCAAGACCCATCAGTAGAACGATATTGGTCCAACAATTCAACAAGTTGCTTTTCGCGTTCGTCCCAATCAATACTATTTGATTTG
>CBFCZA010000038.1:0-12707 GCA_965602285.1 uncultured Curvivirga sp.
CGTTTGATGCGAGAGCAAGACGAAGGACTATAAGGGGAAGATGATGAGAAATATAAATTTAATGTCAGAAATGACATCTTTTGAATTTGCAAAACGCATAGAAGAAGGTGCAACCGTTATTCTTCCTACGGGAACTACAGAACAACATAGTTATCATTTGCCGTTGGGGGTGGATTTCCTTTTGCCACAAGCCATTTCTGCGGATGTAGCAGAGAAGGTAAATGCCATTGTCGCACCGCCTGTAACTTATGGATATAAATCTATGCCACGTTCTGGTGGTGGGTCCTTTTTCGCAGGAACCATCGGGCTTGATGGGGCAACTTTGTCTCATGTAATCCGTGATGTAATCCGTGAAATGGTTCGTCATGGTGTTCGAAATATTTGTGTTTTGGATGGAAATTACGAAAACCTTTGGTTCTTGAATGAAGGTATCGACCTTGCCCATCGTGAATTAAAAGACACAGGTCTGAAAGTTATGTGTCTTCAGCATTGGGACTTTATAAAAGAAGAAACCTTTGATGTCGTTTTCCCTGATGGTTTTCCCGGTATTGAATTAGAGCATGCTGCCGTTTTAGAGACATCATTGATGATGCATTATTATCCGCATCTTGTTCAGGAAGATAAAATTCCTGACAATCCAGCAGCACCAAGTGGACCGTATGATGTATGGCCACCGCATAAAGAATGGGTTCCTGAAAGTGGAGCATTGATTTCTGCAAAGGGTTCTAGTGCAGCAAAAGGAAAATTGATTGCAGATCAGGTCGGTGCAGATGTTGCCGCGGCTATGATCAAAGAATTCGGGGCGTAATTATGGGTTCTGCACATTTCGACTTTTCAGGAACAACAGTTTTAGTAACTGGGTCATCACGCGGTATCGGTTATGGTGTAGCTACAGGTTTCGCTCGTGCGGGGGCTAATCTACATATTCTTGCTGATAATGCGGAAGTGGTTCAATCTGCGCAAACGTTGTCTGATGAAACTGGTGCAACTGTAACGGGGCATATTTGTGATATACGCGAACGTGAAAAAGTAGCTGATATTTTAGCAGAAATCGGTGCGCTGGATGTTTTGGTGAATAATGCTGGCCTTGAAAGGCCAACCCCGATTATGGATCCAAGTAAAGACATTGACGAAATGTTTAAATCCATCATCGATATCAATGTTATTGGTACATTCAATGTGACCCGCGAAGCCCTTCCAAATATGAAGGCTGGCAGTAAAGTTGTGATGACCTCTTCCATATGGGGACAGACTGCTGTTGGTGAGTTTTCAGCTTACTGTAGTTCAAAGCATGCTAATATTGGATTTATGCGTTCTTTAGCACAAGAATTAGGACCGCGTGGGATTAATGTGAATGCAATTTGCCCGGGCTGGGTGAAGACCTATGCGTCTATGAATTCCTTGAAACGGATGGCGCAGGAATCTGGAAAGGCAGAGCAAGATTTGCTTGATGAAATTATTTCAGGTCAGGCTTTTGATGGATTGATGGAGCCGGAAGATATGATTGGTGCTTATTTATTTTTAGCATCTGATGCGGCAAAGAATATTACGGGTCAAACATTGAATGTTGACCGTGGGGAAGTGATGGGATGACCAAGCAATTAAAGAATAAAGTTGCCCTTGTTACGGGCGGATCTCGTGGAATAGGTAAAGATATTGTCATGGCCTTTGCAGCAGAAGGCGCAACTGTCATTTTTACTTATTTATCTGGCGAGGATGAAGCGAAATCTCTTGTATCTACCGTGTCGAAAAAGGGTGGCAAGGCCCATGCGGTTAAAGCAGATGTCAGTAAAGAAGGCCAAGTTATTCAACTTTTTAAGGCAGTTGATGAAATTGGACCATTAGATATTCTTGTGAATAATGCTGGTGTGATTTTAGAGAAACCTTTATTGGAAATGTCGTCTAGCGATTTTGACTGGATCATGAATATCAATGTGCGTGGACAATTCCTAGTGGGTCGCGAAGCTATTCGGCGGATGACAGAAACAGGTGGGCGTGTAATTAATATGACCTCTGATCTAAGCTTCACTGGGCGCGAAGAATTTTCGGCTTATTGTGCATCAAAAGGGGCGGTAACTGCGTTGACTAAATCGTGGGCACGTGAATTCGCCCCAAATATTTTGGTCAATGGTATTGCACCGGGACCGATTGATACGGATATGTTGGATCTGGAATCCATGTCCCCAGAATGGCGCATAAAAGAAGAAGAATTAACTGTTTTAAAACGTATAGGAAAGCCAGAAGAAGTCTCTGCTCTTGCGGTGTTTTTAGCAGGACCTGGTAGTAGTTATATCACCGGCCAAGTGATTGGACCTAATGGTGGATCTGTCATGCCATAGGGCGATGAAGGTAAAATAAAAGGCCCGTAGAAATTTGATCTACGGGCCTTTTTTATGACTGGTTTGATGTTTTAGTCATCAAAATTATTAGCGATAAGGCATAATATTTCAAATAAGATAGTTGCCCCATTTAAGGCTGTCATGCCACTTGGATCAAACGGTGGTGAAACCTCAACCATATCACCGCCAATGATGTCTAATCCACCGAATAGGCGAAGCATACGTTGGGCTTCACGCATTGTGATGCCACCAGATTCTGGTGTGCCTGTACCCGGTGCATAGGCTGGATCAAGGCCATCAATATCAAATGTAATATAGACTGGACGCTCACCGACAATTTTGCGGGCTTCTTGGGCAACAGCTTCCCAGCCCATATCATCAAATTCTTCAATCGTGATAAGACGCATGCCTTTTTCACGAGAATAATCAAGGCCATCCGATATGTTTTGACCACCGCGTATACCGATTTGTACAGTCGCGTTCGGATCAATTAGGTTCTCATCACAAGCCAAACGAAATGGTGATCCGTGGTGAAATTTTGACCCTTGGAATGCAGGCCAAGTATCCGTATGTGAATCTACATGAATTAGAGCGATTGGTTCTTTATGTTTTTTGGCGAGTGCCTTCAAAATAGGATAAGTGACAGAATGATCACCGCCTACACTTAATGGAATAACACCTGCATCAGCTATTTTGTTGATGGTGAGTTCGATATCTTTTAAAGAATTTTCAATATCAAAAACATTTCTAAACTGTATGTCCCCAAGATCTGCAACTTTGGCAACTTCAAATGGGCGTGCGCCGGTAACAACATTGATCATCCGCATAAGGGTTGATTGATCACGAACGTCGCGTGGACCATGTCGTGCACCTGTTCGACAAGTAAGGCCACCATCATAAGGAATTCCAAGAATGCCAATGTCAACTTTTGATAAGTCTGTTGTCGCAGGGCAACGCATAAAGGTTGCTACCCCAGTATGACGAAGAGACTCCATCGGATTGTAAGAGTTTCCTAAGCAATCTTCTGTTTGATAGAATGCTTTAATGTCGTCGGCTTTGCTCATTCTTCATTTTTCCTTAGCGATGTAAAAAAGTATTATGAATTGCATTTTAATGTTTTAAAATGTTAAACTTTGCTTCTTAAGTTTCATAAAAATGAAACTTAAGAGTTTTTAAGAAGTTGAGGTCCATCAGAAGATGAAAAAACCAATTTTAGGTCGGCTAAGTGATGTGGATGTGAGGTTGCTGCGGGTTTTTAAAGTGGTTGTTGAAACCGGTGGGGTGACGACTGCGGGGTTGGAGCTAAATGTCGGTCGCTCCACGATTAGTCGTCATTTGAAAGACTTAGAAACACGCCTTGGTGGTCTCATTTTATGTAGGCGTGGACGAAGTGGATTTTCGTTAACAACAGAAGGCAAGGCGGTTTACGATTCAACCTTACAGCTACTTGGGGCCTTAAGTGTTTTTCGAAGTGATATTGATAATCTTCATAAGACAATAACAGGTCAATTGGTTCTATCGTTTTATGATAACACAATTTCGAATCCTAATTCACATATTACCAAGGCAATACAACTATTTCATGATATGGCCCCAGATGTAGAATTGGTGGTGAAGGTTGATAATATCAATAAGATCGAAAATGGTTTGATGGATAGCACAATTCATGTGGGTGTTTTGCCAACGCCATCCATTTTAGTGGGGTTAAGCAGTTTTCCTTTATTTGAGGAAAAGATGTTCCTTTATTGCGGCAAAGATCATCCCTTGTTTGAAAAAGAAGTGAAAGAAGAAGATATTTTATCCCATGCCTATGCGGGCCTTGGTTACCATTCCCCAAATATGGCGATGTCCAGAACAAAGAGCCTTAGAAAAAGTGCCGTTGCTTATGATCAAGAAGCATTGGCTGCTTTGATTTGTTCTGGACGATTTTTAGGTTTTCTCCCTGAGCATTTTGCCAAGTCGATGATTATGGAGGAAAAGGTTAAGAAAATTAGCCTTCAAGCCTATGAGTATGATGTGGAATATTCTGCGGTTGCACGTAGCTCACCAAAGCCATCACGTATCGTGCAGGCCTTCCTAGATTGTTTGGAGGAAGTACATTCTTTTTCTTCTAGACATGAGCAAGGCAATCACTCAGATTGAACCTATCAAAGCTATGATTAGGCATGAATAATTGGGTAATGAAGATCTTTAGGGGATGACGTGAAAAGAATTATTTCTAGGATCGATGTGAAAAATGACTGGATTGTAAAAGGCATTCATCTTGAAGGCCTGCGGGCCATTGGACATCCAAAAGAATATTCAAAAGCCTATTATGAAGGTGGTATTGATGAAATCTTTGTCATGGATGTTGTGGCCTCCCTTTATCAACGTAATTCAATTTTAGGGTTGGTAGAACAAATTGCCAGTGATGTCTTCGTTCCCATCACAGTGGGTGGGGGCATTCGTACATTGGAGGATGTTTCTACGGCTCTTTCTAGTGGGGCAGATAAGGTCGCGATAAATACGGCGGCACATAATGATCCAAATTTCATCGTCCATGTTGCCAATGACTTTGGATCTTCAACCATTGTTGCCTGTATTGAGGCCATTAAAGAAACGGATGATATTTATTACTGTTTCACGGATAATGGTCGGGAGCATACAGGAAAAGAAGTTGTTCATTGGGCCCAAGAGCTTGAGGAAAAAGGGGCTGGCGAAATCCTAGTAACTTCTGTTGATAAAGAAGGTACAGGGAAAGGGTTTGATTTAGACCTTATTCGAAAAATTACTTCTACTGTAAACATTCCAGTGATTGCCCATGGCGGGGCTGGGAACGTAGATCATATTGCAGAGGCCATGGCGGAAGATATAGATATCAGTGCGCTGTGTATCGCTTCAATTTTACATTATCATTTGGCAAAAGATATAGGCTATACACAGCCGGTTAATTCTTCACGAAATAGTATTAATTTAGGGCGCAAGAATATTGATGATATTTCCATTCGCGCATTGAAGACTGAATTATCCACAAGAGGCATACCGATACGCAATGCATTCAATGAAGGATCATTAATCGTATGACTGTAGTAATTGTAGATTATGGTGTTGGTAATTTATTCAGTATTAGACAGGCTTGTCGACATGTTGGGGTGGAAACAATAACCTCTTCTGACCCACAAGACATCGAAAATGCATCGGCTGTTATTTTACCGGGCGTAGGCGCCTTCGGCCATGCGGTAGAGGTTCTTCATGAAAAGAATATTTTTCAAGCATTGCAAAATTTTGCGACCCTTGAGAAGCCGTTATTGGGGATCTGCCTTGGGATGCAATTGCTTTTTGATGAAAGTGATGAGTTCGGCATACATAAAGGGCTGGGTATTATAAAAGGAAAGGTGAAAAAACTGCCCGATATTAACGAGAGAGTTCCCCGTATAGGCTGGCATAAATTGCATAAGCCTACAGATGAAAGATGGATAGCTAGTACTTTCGAAAAGTTAGATTATCCAGATAATGATGTTTATTTTTTACATTCCTATTATGCAGAACCGGAAGATGACGGAGATATTTTATCCTTAACGAATTGGGGGCGGCATAAATATTGCAGTGCTGTACAAAAAGGCCCCATCCTTGGTTGTCAGTTCCACCCAGAAAAAAGTGGAGCGAATGGCCTCGAGATTTTTAGGGCATTTTTTGCGCAATTTTAATTAAAAGATCAGCACTATTTTGAGAGACATCATGCAAATAGAAAAGAAAAATGTTTTAGAGCGCTATAATCTACCAAAAAAAGTAGAGTTCTGTAAAAAATGTGTGATGTCAAATCAGCGCCCCCGTATTACTTTTAATGAAGACGGTGTCTGCAGTGCATGCCAATTTGCAGAACATAAACGTGGGTTCGATTGGGATAAACGCGAACAAGAACTGCATGAGCTATGCGATAACCATCGTCGAAATGATGGGCGATATGATGTGATCGTGCCTTGTAGTGGCGGTAAAGACGGAAGTTTTGTCGCCCATCAATTGAAACATAAATATGGCATGAACCCTTTGACGGTGACGTGGTCACCCAATATTTATACGGACATTGGTTTTAAAAACTTACGAAACTTCATTGATTCTGGATTTAGTAATGTCCTTGGGACTGCAAATGGTGAAGTGAATAGAAAGCTGATGCAACTGGCCTTCAATCATTTAGGCGACCCGTTCCAATCTTTTGCCTATGGGCAGACAAATTACCCCTTACAAATAGCTGTTCAACAAGATATTCCACTTATTATGTATGGTGAAAATGGCGAAGTTGAATATGGTGGCGATATGGTCAATGCGTATAAACCAACCCGTGAAATAGCACAGCATGACAAACATTATTTCTCTGGATTACCTGTAGATTTCTGGACGAAATATGATTTGACTAAAAATGACTTAGCCCCGTATCAAGCACCAGAATATGAAGCGATTCAAAAGACGGGCGTAGAAATACATTTCATGGGGTATTATCATTATTGGGACCCGCAAGAAAATTTCTATTACTGTTCGGAACATACAAACTTTCAGGCAAATACAGTGCGAAGTGAAGGTACATATTCCAAATATGCGAGCCTAGATGATCAGGTCGATGGTTTTCACTATTGGTTGAGCTATATTAAATTTGGGATTGGTCGTGCAACTGCAGATGCGGCCCATGAAGTGCGCGATGGAAAAATTAGCCGTGAAGAAGCGGTCGCTTTGGTAAAGCGTTTTGATTCTGAATTTCCTAAAAAATATTTCCAAGTATTTTTAGATTACATCGATATAAATGAAGATCAATTCTGGGCGGTGGCTGACTCTTGGCGATCGGATCATTTATGGACAAAAAAGGATAATGACTGGGTATTGAAATCAGTTGTTTGGGCTGATTGATTTTTAATCCACCTATTATTTTAAGTTTTTTGGGGCGCGCGCATGTCGTTATTTTTGGATAACTGTCAATTTCTTACGGGCTATTTACCATATGGTGGTGATCTTGTACGGGATCTGAAATCTGTACCCGATCAAGCATGGAAAATAGATAACTTAAACGATCCTGATTACATAAATTTATGTCGTGATGGAAAGCTGGTCTATCAGAATGGGGCGATGGATTTTGCTAAACAGGAAGTAACCGCGTATCTAAATGACCCTGCCCGATATTATATTATGCGCCCTATTGTGGAAATTGAAGAAGGCAAAACAGCAAGTCGATTTCGAAAAAAGCTATATGAAAAAGTCGGCGACTGGGAATATTTCCCTGAACCAACTTCGGATGCGGGATATGCTGTTATCTTTGGCTTAGGGCTTGGCCTTCACCTGAGCTTTTTAGTGCAATATCTACCTGTTGATCATTTTATTTTTTGCGAATCTGACTTGGTTCAATTTCGTGCTTGTTGTGAGGTGTACTCATTTCGAGAGCTGATCACCATGCTGGAGGGGGCAGGAAAGAAAGTATCATTGCTTGTAACGGACATGGTTAGTCATCTTGGCAATGCGGCAATGAATGAGATGCGAAATGAATTTCACGTGAGTTTGGATGGTAGTTATGTGTATCAACATTCAATTGACTTGGACGGTAGTCTTGAGAAGGCACGTAACTATTTTAATGAATCACTCTCTACATTAGAATATTCGACAGGATTCTTTGAAGATGAATGTCTGATGTTTAAAAATACATTGGAAAATCTTTCTAAACATGATTTTCATTTAATGCCAAAAACCCCAGTGAAGCAACTGGGTTTACCTGCCTTAGTGGTAGGAAGTGGGCCTTCAGTCGATGATGCGATTGATATACTGAAAAAGAATGAAAATAATGCGATCTTATTTTCAGGAGGCACGTCATATACCATTTTAAAACGTAATGGTATGACACCAGATTTTCATACTTTATATGAAAATGATGCCCTGAATTATGATGTGATGAAGGATTTTTCTGAAAAATTCCCTTTCGAAGATACTTGCCTTATTGCACCTATGACGATTGACCCCCGTACCGCATCCTTTTTTAAGTCGGTTATCTTTTATTTCCGAGATTCATTAAGCCCAACCTTGTTGCTATCTGAAAGTGATCAGGTCGTAACATCAACAGGGCCAACCGTTTCAAATGTGGCTTGTCGGGCTTCTATATCGATGGGTGTTGATAGTATTTCTATGTTTGGTATAGATCTTGGTGGGCCTAGCGAAGAAGAGCATCATTCAAAGGATACTATATATCATTTTGATAAAGGGCGCATTGGGGAAGATTCCGGGCGGCAATTTGATGAATTAGACCGTCAACTGATCCCAATTCAAGGCACTTATCATGATGTGATCTATACAAATAGATTGTTGATGCAGGCACGGATGTATTTTGAATCTATGTTCCTTGAGTTCTCACAGATGCCTGTGAATAATTGTTCTGATGGCGCGAAGATCGCAGGGGTTCATGATGTACGACCAACTGATTTGACCTTATCACTTCCAAAGGTGAAGAAAGTGAAAGCACGTGAAGAAATGATCAATAGCTGGGATTTTTATAAGGCGGGCTCTTATGTAAAAAAACATCATTTAGATGATTTCGAAGAAGCTGTCGTGAAAATTTTTGATGGGATAGAGGCTATATGTAAGGAGCCTGAGAAATTAATGTCGTTTCAAGATCTCCTAAGCAAAATAGGGCCTCTTGTTTTTATCGGCCAAGATGAAGTCGTTTCATCTACTCCAGCTAATGCAGCTAAAACATTGGTTTTGGGAACCATGCAACAATTATTTCAAACAGGCCATTACCTTTATCGGCGGGCACAAGAAACACAGGCGACTGATTTTATGAAAATTTTTTGCCAAACGATTTTACCATTTTTAGTAGAGATGCGCGAATGTTCTAGGTCGATTATAAAGACTGCAAGAAGCCATTAGTATTTATAAAATTTTTTAAAATTATTAGTGGAATACATTTTTGAAAAGCGGGAAAAATTTCAATTAGGGTTTAATCATGTAACTAAATCTGATATCATCAAAGAAAAGTTTTAGGATTTAGGAGTGGTGCGTTAGGTGATCTGTAAGAAGTTCTTAAGTGAAATTATTCGAATCTTTTTGATTGTTTTCGCCCTACCTGCGGTATCTATTGCTGGAAATGGTAGTGATAATAGCAATGAAGATCTAAATGCCTTGATTTCTTCTTTTTCATTTCCGCCTCTTTTACATATTTCTGAAACATATGAGTTTTCTGGAACTATGGGTGAAACTCTTAAGTTTCTTTGTACAGAAGCAGGCCTTAAATGCGCTTATGAAGTTGTTCCCCTTAAGCGCGCTTATAGTAAAGTTAGGAAGAAAGACTCTGATGCTATTATCACGATTAATGTGGGGCAGTTAAAAGATTGTTGTATTCCTAGTGACTGGTCCGTTCCGTGGACTGCCGGGCTTTTCTCAGACAAAGACGTGAATAATGTCCCTTCTTCTCCCAAAGACCTTATTGGGAAATCTCTTATTGTGGTGAAAGGGATGAAGTCACCCTACGCATTTGCCAAGAATCTAGATGAAATGTCTGATGAGGGGAAGGTGAGGTTACATAGGGCGACAAACATTGTCTCCTCTGTTCGAATGCTGGTGAAACAACGCGCCTCACTTTTATGGGGAGGGGAGGATTTTAAATGGTACATAAGTAAAATTAACAAAAATTATGAATATGACTTTAAACCCTTAATTACTATTCCTGTCGTCGTTTGGGTGCATAAAGATAAACCAGATATCTTGCTTAAACTTAATGCAGCTTTTAAGAAGCTAAAAGATAGCAACGTTTTGGGCATTGATAACTTTTTGCAGCCAAAATTGATGGCACAAAAATATATTGATGCTCCCTTCAATCCCTAAGACACATCAAGCAAACTATTAATAGTAAATGCTAATATTGTTAATGACTTATATCAATAATTAGAATGTTATATTTTCAAACATACATATTTTTGCTATAAATTACCTAGAGAATTTATTAAAAGAAGCCGTGGTGATGAAATGCCTGATGTATTAGATGATTTTGAAGTTTTCCCATGGAATAGTAATTTTGAAACTGGCATTAAGATTATTGATGAGCAGCATCAAGAGATCGTTCGACTTTTAAATAAGTTGGCTGGAACATTAGTTAGTGATGATCCTCTTGAGATCGAGCGCGTTTTTGATGAATTAGCAGCCTATGCAAATTTCCATTTTGAAACAGAAGAAGCTTTATGGGCTGAATATTTTGAAAAGGATAGTTGGTTAAACTCGCATCTTGTAAATCATTCATCTTTTCTGCCAAAAGTAATGGAGCTAAAAGAGCAGCATGCAGGTAAAGAATTAAGGGATGTTATTCAAGAAATTTTACGTTTTCTCATCAGGTGGCTTACTTTTCATATCATTGATGATGATAAAAGAATGGCTGTTGTTATTGAAAATATAAAAAAAGGCATGTCACTTGAAGAGGCAAAATATGCTTCTGAAGATGCAATGAATGGGTCTGTTGGAATTTTAACGGAAATTGTACTAACCATGTATGATGGCCTTTCAAGTCGGGCCCTAGACTTATTGCGGGAACGATTAGAACGTAAGAAAGCCGAAGACAAACTACAAGAAGCCAATGAGGAACTACAAAAACTAGCCATAACCGATAAGTTGACGGGACTTTATAATCGGCGTCATTTCGAAACAGTCTTTGATAATGAGTTAAAACGTGCGCGTCGTGATAAACATAAATTATGCTTTATCATGCTGGATTTAGATTACTTTAAGAAGTTGAATGATCATTATGGGCATGCCCAAGGGGACGTTGCATTAACTTCATTGGGTCGTTGCTTAAAAAAACTTTGTCGTCGACCAGATGATTTTGCTTTCCGGTTGGGTGGTGAAGAGTTTGGCATATTAATGACGGCGACTGAAGATGACGCAGCTAAAAAATTTGCAGAAATCATTAGAAAAAAAGTAGAAGCGTTACATATCCTAAATGCCGATAGTGGCATGGGGGAATATTTGACTATTTCTCTTGGCGGCCTATCAAAGCACCCTGAAAAAAATGACGATATAGATTTGTTTATGAAAGAGGCGGATCGCTGCTTGTATGAAGCGAAGGAAGGCGGCCGAAATAGAGTTGTTTTTGCCTGATATCAGCCGCACATAACTTAAAGGGTGAGTGGTTCACTGCTGACAATCACGCCGTCTTCGTCACAATAAACATATTGACCCGCTTCAAACAGAATATTGCCAAATGCGACAGGAGTATCAATGGCACCAATGCCATTTTTTGTGCTTTTAAAAGGTGTCGTACCAAGGGCCTTTACCCCAACATCTACATGTCTCAAGCGCTCTGCATCACGGATAACACCATTAATAATCATACCTGCCCAACCATTTTTATACATGCGTTCTGCTGTCATGTCCCCCAACATGGCTGTACGCATAGAACCGCCCGTATCAACAACCAATACACCACCATCTCCTGGCGCATGTAATAAATCTTGAACCAGTTTGTTGTCTTCCATAGTCACAACCGTACGAATTCGCCCCGCAAATATGGTTTTTCCACCAAAGTCTTTTAGCGGAGATGTACAATGACGCACTTTGTCTTTATGTACATCTGATAAATCTGTGGTTGGGGCAACTACTGCACTATTTGTCATTCGAATTCTCCAATAATAACTGTTACTAAATTATGATCATCAGATGCAGAATTGCCAAGAGAATTAATGCAAAAATGGTATCCATTTTTTGTTGTATAGGTATATTTATAGAGATGTAAACCTTACCACTATAGCCTTAGTTTTTATCTTAACTCTTAAGACGAATCAGAATGTAATTATCATTTGTGATCCTTTTAGAGGCGCTCCAGTTTGGTCCAAATACTAAATAACTTCCAATTATCCGATCGAGAACTTTCAATTGTGATTTGGGTCTCACTTTTTATTTTAGTTTCCTGTCTGAAATCTAAAGGAGTAGTGATTTCAATTTTGAAGCTAATCAAAGCATTCTTAAATTACAAAATTCAGATATTCTTCTGGATTATGCAAGGGTTGTCGTTTGCAATCGTATGTTTTTTATATAACCTAGATGCTTGGGAATGGGCATCACTTAAAGATATGGTCTGGTGGTCGATAGGCACAGCTTTCATAATCATGAAGGATGTGTCAAAAACGAATAATAGCGTTCCAGATATTCGGAAGATAGCGATTGAGTTTTTTTCACTTGCGACATTAATTACTTTTGTTAGCAATTTTTATACGTTTGGTTTGATTTTCGAACTAGTAAGTTTCCCTATACTGTTTTGCATAGGATTATGGAAGATATGCGTAGAATATAATAAGATTGAAGACGTTCCGGAAGTGGGAAAGCTCTTTAATATAATTATTGCTATTTATTTAATTGTACTCTTTTCCTATG
>CBFCZA010000039.1:0-12644 GCA_965602285.1 uncultured Curvivirga sp.
AATGGCGATGGGTTAGTCCTACGTAATGCACGATAAAGCGCAAATGGTGGCAGTTCAAAAGGCGTTTCAAAGCGTTGGCTGAGAACAACCTGGAAAATATCGCCCGCTAATATATAGTCTTTTGCTTTCGCAACCATATCAAAGAATTCTTCACGCGTTGTATTTGATACGGCTTCTGGAAACTCGTGATTCTTCGCATCTGCGCTATTGTTGTAGGGTAGGGAACGTGTGAAATCATTTCTGACTTCGGCTAATCGTTCATGCGCTTGTTCGTAGGCAGCTAAGGCTGACATGCCTTCTTGGGGTCTAACGGGGCTAACTACGGTCACCATATCTTCAATGCTATCAAAATAGCCATAACTGTTGGGCGTACAAAGATGCCGTCAGGTGTTTGCATGCTATCTGGGTTTACATTTGGAAGATGTTCAACCAAACGTACCGAATCATAAGACATATACCCGACAAGACCGGATGCCATAGGCGGCATTGATTCGGGTAATTCAATTTTAGAATCTTCAACTAAATCTCTGAGTGATTCCATTGTTGGTTTTGATTCATCTTCAAAAGAAAGGCTGTCAAAACGTGCACGGCGATTAATTTCTGCTTTTTCGCCAAAGCACCGCCAAATCACATCAGGACGCATACCAATGAACGAATAACGACCACGGATAGCACCGCCCTCAACTGATTCTAAGAGAAAACTGTTGGGACGACCTTCTGCCAATTTTAAGAAGGCAGAGACAGGTGTTTCCAAATCAGCAACTAAAGTCGTCCAAACAATTTGAGGGTTACCTGCGTTATAGGTTGTCTCAAATTGATCATAAGTAGGAAAGGATTCCATTGGATTTCTCTTTTTTAGTTACTGTTTTGGATCACATAAATAGATTAATTAACTTGGGAATTAGCGAGAGTATTCATTAAACCACGGTTGATGGTTACAGAATGTCTTTCACGAAGAGCCATGTTATATTGTTCGATTATATCAGAGGACATTCCACCAAGGGCAACTTGCTTAATGTTATCTTCTGTTTCTTTGCTGTCTGCATTCGACATTGGTGTAATAATTTGATCAACCTGTGCCACTACATATGCATTGTCAGCATAACTCGTTGTTGCCTTGCCTTCATTAACCTCGAAAATACTAGTGATCATAGCACCCGGTAGAGACGCATCATTTGATGCTTTCCCTTGGCGATCGACTTCTGCTGCCTTTAGAACAGTAAGTACTTGATCATTCGCAAGTTTAGCACCGCCATTTAAAGTAGTTACTAAAGCATCTGCTTTCGTTTTAGCTTTATTTCGGCGTTGCTCGCTATCCCATAATGCAATTGCTTCTTCACGAACTTCGTCTAGGGATTTGATACGTGTTTCTGTAATGCCATCAACACGAAGAATGAAAAAACCATCGGCACCATCATCTTGCATAAGGCTATCAAGACCTTCTTCAGTATCAAAAGCAAATTTCAAGAATGATGCAGGGTTTGGAATGTTATTAATAGGGTTTGCAGCAAGATCTAACCCATTACGATCAATGGCCTCAATAGAAGTAAGTGTAAGACCTAATTGGCTTCCTGCTTCTTCTAAAGTTGCACCACCAGCTAATGTATCATCAAGTTGATTAGATAGGTCATAAGCTTGTGCCACTGCTTCTTCACGGGCAATTTCTTTGTTCAGGTTCGCGGAAACTGTTTCGAATGGAATAACAGTCCCTTCTTCAATTTGGGTAACGGAAAGTAAGTACCAACCGAAAAGGCTTTCCACAGGTTGAGAAACATCATTTAAATTAACTGAAAAAGCAGCATCAGCTAGTTTTTCATCTGGTGTTTCTGCCTTTGTCATTGTGCCTAAATTAATAGCATCAGCATCTTGATTGGCAAATTCCATAGCCACATCAGCAAATGATTTTCCACCAACAATTGCTTCACGCGCTTTGGTCGCGGTTTCTTGATCAGGTAAAAGCATTTGTAAAATTGTACGTTTTTCAGGAACGCTATATTGCTCAACACGTTGTTCAAAAATTTCCTTGAGACGAGCGTCATCAATTTTAATTGAATCAGCAATAAAGTCCGGATCTATAGAGACATAGCTAAGCTTACGGTAATCTGGGGCGCGAAAACGCTCCTTATTTATTTCATAATAGTCGTTTAACTCGTCTGACGTTGGTGCAGGAATAGTTTCTGCATCATCAATTGCGATTTTTACGAAAGATACATCACGTGTTTCTTTTTGGTATTTATAAAGTGTAGCTGCTTGGCTTTTTGAAACCTTGATGCCAGCACTGATAGAATCCAACAACATGTTGGCAACAACCTCTTTTGAAACAAGGCGTTCAAAATAAGCAGAGTTATAGCCTTGGTTATTCAATGTGAATTCATAACGGTTACGATCAAAGTTTCCTGCACTATCTTGAAAAGATTCTGTTTCGCGAATCGTGCGCCCAACAATTTGATCCGTAGCAACGACATTCATTTTACGTGCTTCTTCTTCGTAAACAGCACGTGTGACCAATTGGTTCACGACGACTTCCGAAAGATTTATTCCCGCTAGCATTTCTTCGCTAAAACCATTGGCACGAAGCTGTGCATTTTGGCGGCGTAAGTTAAATAGGAATTCTTGCTGGGTTACTTCTGTATCACCGGCATCTGCAATAGATTGTCCAGAAGAATTAGGACTAAAGATGTCTCCAATCCCCCAGACTGCGAAACTAAGAACCAACATACCCATCAAGAGTTTAACGACTATTGAGGCGCCTTTGTTACGAAAATAACTTAACATAAAAATTCCTACACTTGAAATGCATCTAATTAAAAGGGTAACAAATATTCATATAGAAAATATATAGAACAGTTGTAAGGTCGCGCATCTTAAAAGGCGAATGCCCCCCCCGCAATAGAGAATAGGGCCTTTTACATAAGTTTTTGCAAGAGAATAAGAATTTATAGGAAACGAAGGCTTGAGACTTGGCCTCTCTAGCCTGTCATGCTATGCAAAATGCCATTGTTGATTCGGCTAGATGGTGTGTAAACACTCTCATAAGCTATAATAGGGATAAATTTGTTATGTCAAATACTCGTAAGCCTGTTGTCGCGGGCAACTGGAAAATGAATGGATTAAAAGACGAGGGGGTTGCGCTTGCTGCTTCTGTTGCTGAAGGCGCGCAGAATATAGCTTGTGATTTAGTTATTTGCCCACCAACAATTTTATTACATAGTATTTCTGACAAAATTAATCAGGGAAACGTAAAGTTAGGGGCGCAGGATTGTCATTTTGAACCTGGTGGGGCCCATACTGGTGATACGGCAGTTTCTATGCTTGTCGATGCTGGTTGTAGTTATGTTATTGTAGGGCATTCTGAACGACGCACAGACCATGGCGAAGAGGATGGTGAGGTGCGTGCAAAAGCAGAGGCTGCATATGCAGCGGGTATGATTGCAATTATTTGTGTTGGGGAAACTCAAGAACAACGCGATCAAGGACTGACAATGGCAACTGTAGCGACTCAATTACATGGATCAGTTCCAAATAGTGCAACGGCAGAAAATACTATTGTTGCATATGAACCTGTTTGGGCGATTGGTACGGGGCTTACAGCGACCCCCGAAGATGCACAGGACGTTCATGATCATATTCGAACTTACCTTAAAACAAGTCATGGGCCTGATATGCCTGAGAAACTTCGCATTCTTTATGGTGGATCAATGAAGCCTGGCAACGCCGATGAATTGATGGCTCAACCAGATATCGATGGTGGGCTTATTGGCGGTGCTAGTTTAGATACAGATTCTTTTCTCGCTATTGCTAAGGCTGCCTCAAAATAACATTTGTTTCTTCCGAAATTTACATTATTAAGTTTCGATGTCGTATTGTTTTATTTTCTACTGGTAAAATAGGGCAGGGGACTGTAGAAACATACGGACCGTAGATAAGTGTACATTTTGTGTACTAATATCGTCGGTTCATTGGAAAATTTAATTTATTTATTACAGGATGCGCTTCCATGGAAACGGTTTTGCTAGTCGTTCATTTGTTGATTGCCATAGCTTTAGTTGGTGTTGTTCTCGTTCAACGTAGTGAGGGCGGTGCCCTTGGTATAGGTGGTAGCGGTGGCAGCGGTGGTGGTGGCATGATGTCAGCGCGTGGTGCAGCTAGCCTTTTAACACGTACAACGGCGATTCTTGCTGCTTTATTCATGATCAGTAGTCTTGGTCTTGCTGTATTGGCAAACCAATCGAAAGAGCCTGCGTCTGTATTGGATGCTGCTCCTGCAGCGATTGAAGAAGTTGAGAATACAGCACCACAAGTGCCTGATTCTCAATAAACGAACGCAAAAGAGATGAGGCGGTGTTTCAAATGCCGCCTTTTTTATAGACGATACACTGAATCAAGGTAGATTGTTCTTCCATGACAGCTAAATATATTTTCATTACTGGTGGTGTTGTTTCTTCGCTTGGAAAAGGGCTTGCTTCTGCAGCTCTTGGGGCGATTCTTCAGGCACGTGGTTATAAAGTTCGCTTACGTAAGTTAGATCCTTACATTAATGTAGATCCCGGCACGATGAGCCCTTATCAGCATGGTGAATGCTATGTTACGGATGATGGTGCGGAAACAGATTTGGATCTGGGACATTATGAACGTTTTACAGGCGTATCTTCACGCCAGTCCGATAACGTAACCACAGGCCGTATTTATTCCGAGGTTTTGGCTAAGGAACGTCGTGGTGATTATCTAGGTGGAACTGTTCAGGTTATTCCCCATATTACGGATGCAATTAAAGAATTTGTTCAATCTGACGTGACAGATGAAGATTTTATTCTCTGTGAAGTTGGTGGAACTGTTGGCGATATTGAAAGCCTTCCTTTCTTAGAAGCTATTCGTCAGGTGCGTAATGATTTAGGTCGTGAACGTACCTGTTATCTTCATGTGACTTTATTGCCTTATATTTCTGTTGCGGGCGAATTAAAAACAAAACCAACCCAACATAGTGTTAAAGAACTTCTTTCTGTGGGTATTCAACCAGATATTCTTTTATGCCGTGCTGATATGGAAATTCCAGATGGTGAGAAACGTAAGATTGCTCTTTTCTGTAACGTTAAACAAGAATGTGTTATTTCAGCATTAAACGTTGATACAATTTATGATGTACCAAATAGCTATCACCGTGAGGGGCTAGACGTAGAGGTACTTCGTCATTTTAACCTTCTAACAGATGGTGCGGAAGATGATGTAGATCTTAGTCGTTGGGATGAAATCGTAGAACATGTACGTCATCCAGAAGGTGAAGTGAATATTGCTGTTATTGGTAAATATGTAGAACTTCTTGATGCCTACAAATCACTTGCTGAATCTTTGGTTCATGGTGGTATCGCAAATAATGTTAAAGTTAACATTAACTGGATTGAATCAGGAAAGTTTGAGCAAGAAAACCCTGCCGATCATCTAGATAAAATGGATGCAGTCCTTGTTCCTGGTGGTTTTGGTGAACGTGGTGCTGAAGGTAAGATTGCTGCTGTTAAATATGCCCGTGAAAACAATGTTCCGTATTTTGGTATTTGTTTTGGAATGCAAATGGCAGTGATTGAAGCTGCTAGAAACCTTGCTGATATTCCAAATGCGGGGTCTTCTGAATTTGGTGAATGTGAAGAACCTGTCGTTGGCTTGTTGACGGAATGGAAACGCGGAAATCGCGTTGAAACACGTGGTGATGCATCTGATATGGGTGGCACTATGCGCCTTGGGGCCTATCCTTGTGCATTGGTTGAAGGATCAAAAGCAGCAGAGATTTATGGTTCATCCTACGTCGAAGAGCGTCATCGTCATCGTTATGAGGTGAATGTAGCTTATAAAGATCGTTTGGAATCTGCTGGTTTGAAATTCTCCGGACTTTCACCAGATGGTGTTTTACCTGAAATTGTGGAGATCCCAGATCATCCTTGGTTTGTTGCTGTTCAGTATCATCCAGAATTAAAATCGAAACCATTTGAACCTCATCCTCTTTTTAGTAGCTTTATCAAAGCTGCGATGGATAAGTCCCGTCTGGTTTAATATCATTGTTAAAAAGCGGGCCCTAAATATTGAGCCCGCTTTTTACTTTCTGCCCATAAATTAGGCCACATTTAAAAGGAACTTAGTATGACTGAATGTCATCATATTAAACTTGGAAATATTACAATTGGTAATGATCTTCCGTTTGTTTTATTTGCAGGTCCATGCCAAATGGAAAGCCGTGATCATGCTTTTGAAATGGCAACAGCTTTGAAAGAAATAACGGACAAGCTTGGAATAGGTTTTGTTTATAAAAGTTCTTTTGATAAGGCAAACCGTACATCTTTGAATACAGAACGTGGCCTTGGGCTTGATAAGGCATTAGAAATTTTTGCTGAATTACGTGAAAAGCTAAATGTTCCAATCATCACAGATGTTCATGATGCTGCCCAATGTGCAATAGTCGCAGAAGCTGTTGATATTCTTCAAATACCTGCATTCCTATGTCGCCAAACTGATTTATTGGTTGCTGCTGCGAAAACGGGAAAGATCATAAATGTAAAGAAAGGGCAGTTTCTTGCCCCTTGGGACATGAAAAATGTTCTGAACAAAGTGATCGAAAGTGGTAATAAAAACGTCATGGCCTGTGATCGTGGAACAAGCTTTGGTTACAATACCTTGGTTACTGATTTCCGTGGATTACCAGAAATGGCATCCACAGGACAACCTGTTGTTTTTGACGCGACCCATTCAGTTCAACAACCTGGTGGGCAAGGCGGAACATCAGGCGGACAACGTCAATATGTACCCGTATTAGCCCGTGCAGCGTTAGCTGTTGGTGTTGCGGCAGTATTTATGGAAACCCATGAAGATCCTGATAATGCACCTTCAGACGGCCCAAATATGGTGCCTGTAGATCAAATGGAAAATCTATTATCTTTGATGAAACAATTCGATGGTTTAGCTAAGGCTAATCCAGTAATAATAAGTTAATAATATATTATCTTATTCTGATTTCGTGAGGCGAAATTTAAACCTAATCGTAAAGCTGATGGTTAGCTTTTACATTAACAAGTAAGTAGAAGGTTATAAGCAAATGACTGCTATTCTTGATATCCAAGCTCGTGAAATCCTAGACAGCCGTGGAAACCCAACTGTTGAAGTTGATGTTATGTTGGAAAGCGGGGCCTTTGGCCGTGCCGCAGTCCCTAGTGGAGCTTCAACTGGTGTACATGAAGCACATGAACTTCGTGATGGTGGTGAACGTTACCTTGGTAAAGGTGTTCGTGACGCTGTTGATAATGTTAACGATGATATTTTTGATTTGTTGGTTGGCTTAGATGCAACGGATCAAGTTGATATCGATTACAAAATGATTGAACTTGACGGCACAGAGAATAAAAGCCGCCTTGGCGCAAATGCTATTCTTGGTACATCATTAGCAGTAGCAAAAGCTGCTGCTGAAGCCACATCAATGCCATTGTATCGTTATGTTGGTGGTGCTTTTGCAAAGACACTTCCAATTCCTATGATGAACATCATCAATGGTGGTGAACATGCGGATAATCCAATTGATATCCAAGAATTCATGATCATGCCTGTCGCTGCTGGATCTATCAGTGATGCCATTCGAATGGTTGCTGAAACCTTCCACGCTTTATAAGCTGGATTAAAAGAAGCTGGCCATAACACGAATGTTGGTGATGAAGGTGGTTTTGCACCAAATCTTGGTAGTGCAGAAGAAGCCTTAAGCTTCATTATGAAATCTATTGAAGCTGCTGGTTACAAACCGGGTGAAGATATTGTTCTTGCCCTCGATTGTGCCGCGAGCGAATATTATAAAGATGGTAAATATAATCTAAAAGGTGAAGGCAAAATTTTAGATTCTGCGCAGAATGTAGATTACTTAGCTAACCTTTGCAGTAACTTCCCAATTGTATCTATCGAAGATGGAATGCATGAAGATGACTGGGAAGGCTGGGGCCTGTTAACAGATGCGCGTGGTCATGATGTTCAATTGGTTGGGGATGATTTGTTCGTGACTAACCCTGCACGATTGGCACAAGGCATTGAAAAAGGCGTAGCTAACTCTATTTTGATTAAAGTAAATCAAATTGGTACCCTTACAGAAACATTGGAAGCTGTAGATATGGCACATCGTGCAGGTTATACAGCTGTTATGTCGCATCGTTCTGGCGAAACAGAAGATAGTACAATTGCTGACTTAGCAGTTGCAACAAACTGTGGACAAATTAAAACAGGCTCTTTAAGTCGTTCTGATCGTATTGCAAAATATAACCAACTGATCCGTATCGAACAGGCGCTTGGTCCTGCATCTGATTATGCTGGTGGTATCTTTGAGGAATAAAATATTCCTTCATTAATGATATTTAAAGGGGTGTTGTAGTTTTGCAACGCCCCTTTTTTTATTTTAAAATGACTATAGTTAACTATTTGAAATTAAAAGATATGCATATAGTTCATTAACATATCGTAATTTTAATGTTTGACCCTAAGAAGGATGTATGTTTCAAAGTAATTATTATGACTTTTTTAATGCGTGAAATAAAACATCGTTCACGTCAAATCATTTTACCAGTGGTTGGCGTTAGTTTGATTGGCTATTTCGTTTATCACTCTGTTCAGGGTGATAGGGGAATATTGTCATATATGCGCATGTCTAGTGAAGTTTCTAGAACCGAAGCCAGACTTGATCAAATTAAAAGTGATAGAGAATCTTTGGAACATCAGGTTGCTTCGCTTCATCCAAAAAGTTTGGATCCAGATATGTTGGAAGAACAAGCACGCTATACATTGAATTATGCGAATCCTAAAGATGTCATCATTATCAACTCTGAAGATTGATTCTTTAATTAAATGCAAATTTCCTGCTTTTTATAGACCGATACTTTTTTGTATCGGTTTTTTTGTGTCTAAAATAATAACTGTTTCAATTTATATTTAATAATAGCTTTCTATGGCTAGAGTTTCTCTCATATTTTGAAAATACTAAATAACTAAAAAGTAGTTAATTCAAGTTATATCGTTTTAAATCAATAAGTTAAATGCCATTGACACCGTGGCCCTTTTCGGTTTAACACTATAGTAAGAAAACAATAAGCTTTTTGCTTACTGATATTATGGCTTGAACATAATTTTGCTATCGTCCTTTCAAGGATTATGGATGGCAATTTTAACCATTGAAGGAAACACTCTATGGTCAAGAAACCCGCTGCGAAGCGTAAGTCTGGAAAATCTGCTGTGTCAAAAGGGGCGAATGTAGATCCTGCGCAATTAAAATCAGATTACCGAGAAATGCTTTTAATCCGTCGCTTTGAAGAAAAAGCAGGTCAATTATACGGAATGGGCCTTATCGGTGGTTTTTGCCATTTATATATTGGACAAGAAGCAGTTGTCACAGGGATGCAATCTTGTATTACCCCTGATGATGCATTGATTACCAGTTATCGTGACCATGGTCATATGCTTGCTGCTGGTATGGATTCTCGTGGAGTAATGGCTGAATTAACCGGACGAGAAGGGGGATACTCTAAAGGTAAGGGTGGTTCTATGCATATGTTTTCTAAAGAGAAAAACTTTTACGGGGGCCATGGTATTGTAGGCGCACAAGTTCCATTGGGAACTGGCATTGCCTTTGCGATGAAATATAACGGCACAAATAATTGCTGTTTGGCTTATATGGGTGATGGTGCAATTAACCAAGGCCAAGTATATGAGGCCTTTAATATGGCGGCTCTTTGGAAGCTTCCAGTTATATATGTCATTGAAAATAACAAATATGGCATGGGTACTGCGGTAGAGCGTTCTTCTGCAAGTGGTGCTGATTTGCATAATCGCGGTAAAGCATATGGAATTCCCGGTATTACTGTCGATGGGATGAAAGTTGAAGAGGTACGTGAAGCAGGGCAAAAAGCTGTTGCCCATTGTCGTGCTGGTAAGGGCCCAATTATTTTAGAAATGAACACATATCGTTACCGTGGTCATTCTATGTCTGATCCCGCTAAATATCGTTCAAAGGATGAAGTGAATAAGGTTAAGAGCCAAAGTGATCCGATAGAACATGTTCGCGAAATGATTTTAGAGGGCGGTTACATGACTGCAGATGATTTAAAAGTAATCGATAAAGAGGTTAAGGCGATCGTTTCGGATGCCGCTGACTTTGCGCAAGCAAGCCCAGAACCTGATGTTTCGGAACTTTACACTGATATTTTGGTAGACGCGTAAGCGCGAAAGTAGGAGTTGAGATAATGACTGTACAAATTCTCATGCCGGCGCTTTCGCCGACGATGACAGAAGGCACCTTAGCTAAATGGCTTGTAAAAGAAGGTGATGAAGTTTCTGCAGGCGATGTTATTGCTGAAATTGAAACTGATAAAGCAACAATGGAAGTTGAAGCTGTTGACGAAGGCACAGTAGGAAAGATCCTTATTGCCGAAGGAACAGAAGAAGTTGCTGTAAATACACCTATTGCAATTCTTCTTGAGGAAGGTGAAGATTCATCTGCTGCCAATGTTGAGCAGGCTGCACCCGCAGTGACAGCATCTGTAAATGAGGCCGTTCCTGCCGTAGCAACTTCATCTGCTGCTGCTCCAATAGCTACCCCAGTATCTGCTCCAGTAGTGGAAAGCGAATGGGATGGTCCAACTGTTACAATGACTGTTCGTGAAGCGCTTCGTGATGCGATGGCCGAAGAAATGCGGAAAGATGAAAAAGTATTTTTGATGGGTGAAGAAGTAGCCCAATATCAAGGTGCTTATAAAGTTTCCCAAGGCTTGCTAGATGAATTTGGTGAACGACGTGTGATTGATACACCTATTACTGAAATCGGTTTTGCTGGCATAGGTACTGGTGCTGCTTACATGGGTTTAAAGCCAATCGTAGAATTCATGACGTTTAACTTTGCTATGCAAGCGATGGATCACATTATTAACTCAGCTGCGAAAACATTATATATGTCTGGTGGTCAAATGGGTGCACCGATGGTTTTCCGTGGAGCGAATGGCGCAGCTTCACGTGTTGGTGCCCAACATTCACAATGTTATGCTGCTTGGTATGGTGCGGTTCCCGGCTTAAAAGTTGTGGCACCTTATAGTGCTGCTGATGCAAAAGGTTTATTAAAAGCTGCTATTCGTGATCCTAACCCTGTTGTTTTCCTCGAAAACGAACTTCTTTATGGGGTAAGCTTTGATGGCGTACCTGATAGTGATGATTGGACTGTTCCAATTGGTAAGGCAAAGATTGTCCGCGCAGGTAGCGATGTTACAATCACAGCATTCTCTATTATGGTTGGAAAAGCATTAGAAGCTGCGGATGCGTTAGCTGAACAAGGCATTAGTGCAGAAGTGATTGACCTTCGTACTATCCGCCCATTGGATACGGAAACAATTGTAAATAGTGTTAAGAAAACCAATCGTTTAGTTAGCGTTGAGGAGGGCTGGCCTACATTTGGTATGGGCGCTGAACTTGCCGCGACAATGATGGAACAAGCCTTTGATTGGCTAGATGCCCCTGTCATTCGTGTTACAGGTGAAGATGTTCCACTTCCATATGCCGCTAATCTTGAAAAACTGGCTTTGCCACAGGTAAACCATATCGTTGAAGCAGCTAAATCTGCTTGTTACAGATAACTGGTGAAAGAAGGAGAAACACTATGCCCATTAAGGTATTAATGCCCGCGCTTTCACCTACAATGACTGAAGGCACACTTGCAAAATGGCTTGTTAAAGAAGGTGATGAAGTTGCTGCTGGTGATGTGATTGCTGAAATCGAGACAGACAAAGCAACGATGGAAGTCGAAGCGGTTGATGAAGGTACTGTTGCTAAAATTTTAATAGCAGAAGGCACTGAAAACGTTCCTGTAAATGATTTGATTGCTGTATTGGTAGAGGAAGGTGAAGATCCCTCCGCAGCTGTTGACGTGACATCAGGTGGTCTTGCGCCCGTTGCTTCTACAACTGCTGAAGTTCCTGTCACAGCACCGGTTACAACAACCGCAGTATCTCCGGTAAAGGCAGTAAATGTTTCAGGTGGGGAACGTATTTTTGCATCCCCTCTAGCTAAGCGAATTGCAGGACAAGAAGGCTTAGATCTTTCGAAAATCACTGGTACTGGCCCACATGGTCGTATCGTGAAAAGTGATGTGGAGGCAGCAATATCTGCTGGCACTGCTAAAGCTGGGGATATTGCTCTACCGATGGAAGCTTCTGCGGTGAAATCAATACCAACACCAATGTCTACAGATAATCCTTTTGAACCTGAATTTGAACTATTGAGTTTGAATTCAATGCGTAAAACTATCGCACGTCGTTTGACAGAATCAAAACAAAACGTTCCACATTTCTATTTATCTGTTGATTGTGAAATTGATAATCTCTTAGATCTTCGTAAACGTTTGAATGAACGTGCTGATGGTGCCTTTAAGCTTTCTGTAAATGATATTGTTATTAAGGCATGTGCCGTAGCATTACGTATGGTTCCAGAAGCAAATGCCTCATGGTCTGATGAAGGTTTGAAACTTTATAAACGTGCAGATATTTCTGTTGCTGTTGCCATTGATGGTGGTCTTATCACACCTGTTATTCGAGACGCGGGCAACCGTGGCATAGAAGCAATTTCAAATGATATGAAAGATCTTGCCGGTA
>CBFCZA010000040.1:0-12583 GCA_965602285.1 uncultured Curvivirga sp.
GCATCCAGTTAATCCAAATGGATCAGATATGCATCAAGGAATAAAGATTTGGGACTTAGTCGCAGATGAAGACTCAAGTGGAGAGAAACATGACTGATTTTTGGCTGAATTCCGGATATCACCTATTGGATAAAACGCCTGATGGATATTTGAAAGTAACGAATGATTTTTTCAGGGCTTACCTACAAAGAGCAGAGCTTGCACCCATCGAAGAATCTTGTGAGCATGAATGTAAATTACATGATACATTGATGGAAGATCCACAGCGACAAGTGGGAGAAGAAGAACTTACCTCTATTCAAGATAAAGATACTATTGGAAATTACAGATTATTCTTATCCTATCGTGACAAGCTTGTTGCGGCTAAGAATATTGAAAGCTTTTATCTTTCTCTGTTCCAAGGGGAAGGCATTAGCTTTCCACCTATGTTCATTGATAATTTAGTTCACGTAATTATGCGAAATGTTCTTGATGGATGTAATGATCCATATGAAATTCGCGTCGCTGAATTATTCTTCCGCGAGCAAACTTTCATGCGCAATGAAGGCGCGCTTTTATTAGCGGATAGTGAAACTGTTGAGAATATCAAACCAAAAGACCCTGGGATGGGGGATATTGGAAGAATGCTTGCGGAAAGTGGAACAATACCTGTAAACGCAGAATTAGATGTCTTAAATGACGATAGATTAGCTGAATTTTGGCAACGAAGTGATAAATATGATCTGGTTTTAGACCTTACTTTCCCACGGGATGGGGTGAACGCCTTATGTAAAGTTATAAGTAAATGGGTAGCACATTTCTATCAGGTTAATGTTGATGTTTCCCCTACTCAGCAAATCACAGATGAACGTTGGGTTTGGCATATTGGGTTAGACAAATATTCAACCCAGCTATTGAATGATCTATATGAAGGCCAAGAAGTTGGAGCCGACCGTATGGAACACTTGTTATCTTTATTCCGTTTAGACTTTTCAAATGCAGAGGAAATGCGCCCCGATATAAAAGGTCGACCTGTTTACATGGGGCTTTGTGCAAGTCCAGATAATAAGCTTAATTTTAAACCTCAAAATATATTGTTAAATCTGCCTATTGCTCAACATTCCGCACAGAATGCTAGCTAAGCTTGATGTCCCCTTCTATTTCAAAAGTTAAATCAATGCCACCAATGTTCAGCACCATGTTAGCATTTAGAGTTTCGTCGCCTTTTAGACGGCCATCTTCAATGGCTGCATTGACTGCGGCTTCGATTTTACTTTGGGAAGTGACGCCAACTTTTTTTAGAAATTTGCGTGTTTCCATATTAAATATTTCTGTATTCATAAGGGTATCTCCAGTGTGAATTTTCTTAAATATTATCATGAAAAAACCAATGCCCTGCAACCTATATTAACGTAAGAGAACAAGATAAATGATAGAATTATATCCCTTTAATGGTTACACAGTAGTTGTTTTTGGTCTGAAAGATGAAGGCCTTGTTTCCGCGCTAGCATTTCAAGAAAGCGGGGTTACTATTTGGGCTTGGGATGATGATCCAACGGTACGTGAATTGGCTGTTAATGCAGGTGTCACCCTTACAGATTTATCTAAAATTGATTGGTCAGAACCGGTTTCAATGGTGATTGAACATGATATTCCACATGGGCAAAATAATGTCCATGAATATGTGAAGGCAGCAAGAGAAGTCCGTTGCGAGGTGATTGGGGATGTTGAATTATTAGCGCGTGTTCAACGTGAAGCCGCCTTCATTGGGGTTACTGGGCATAAGCATAGGGATAAAGTTGCTGATGTTATTGGCTATGTTCTTGAGGTAAATGGACGTGAAGTTGAATCTACAGGCTTAGACAAAACATCCCCTTTAAAATTGAACCCTATGGCCTTAGAAGGGGCCTATGTATTGGACATGCCGCCTGGTAAATTAGATACAAGTTTCTCTATTACCTTTGATGTTGCCATTTGGCTGAATTTCTCTGATCAAGAGATCATAAATGGAAATAGTGCGGCGGATGAATTAACATCAATGCGTTGGATTTTTCATCGTCAAACCGCTCCTAAAACAGCATTGATCAATATTGATGATCCAATTGGCGCAGAGCTATTTGAAGAACTCTCTAAAGATGAGAATAAAAAAACGCTTCCCATTTCTATTCAACAAGTGCCAGATGGTGGGGTCGGGGTAAATAGTAATGGATGGCTTGTAGATGGTCGTGAAGGTGCACCTGTAGAGGTCATTGATCTTAATGAAACGGATGGATTTAGCTCTGAAGATTCCAAAATCGCAGCCGTAGCTGCTTATGCTTGCGGTGTATCCATTGGGTTGCAATCTCACGCTGTTATGGCATGCCTAAATAGTTATGAGATCGATGACGAGTGATCTATTTCGCCAATTGCATAATTTTATAGGTATTGTTCTATTTGATAGAGGCAATTCTTAGACGGTTTCCCTCTTTTGATTATTGTTCCGCTGTAACCCTTGGGTAATTAGCGTATTGGAGTATAATGAACTGCAGTGTTCCGAGAGACTTCACAGAAATTGTATTTCTTCAACGGTCTGGTTTGTAAAGAATAATGGTGTTGTTATCATTTTAATCAAGGATTTGAATGAATGGAATCTAACCCTGATTTAATTTCGCCTAATGAAGCTAACTTTATTGAGGCACGAGATGGCTTTTATCAGGCAACGGTTAATGATGATGGTCTGCCTTACATGCGATTTCAAGGTGGCCCACTTGGCTTTTTAAAAGTCCTTGATGAGTCGACAATTGGCTTTGCTGATTCTAATGATAATCTGCAGGAGGTTAGTCTTGATTTCTTAACTGATAAAGAGGTTATATCTATTATTCTAATGGATTATCCAAACCGTAAATGCCTTAAAATTTGTGCGCATGTGAAATTGATAGAGGCAGAAGGTGACCCTGAACTTATCCAAAGGTTGAAAGTAATAACCTCTCCTACGGAAGTAGAACGTGCTGTCATTTTTAAAATTGTAGCTATTGATTGGAGTTACCCAAAAAATATTACGCCTCGTTTTACTGCTTTAGAAGTTACTGAAATGACTTCTTCTCTACAAGCGGAATTGCAACAATTAAAACAAACAACATACCAAAAACCAAAGAGGCAGGTGATCCAGATTGGGAGTGGTCCTTTACCATTAGAAATAACGGGGATCAGACAACTAACTCCAGATGTACGTGCCTTTGAATTTCGCCATAAAGACAGAGATCCAATTCCTACTATTGTGGCGGGATCACATATTTCGTTACCAATTACCTTACATGATGGTAGTAATGTCATGCGCACCTACACCATTGCAAACAACCCAAGGCGTCGTGATGTTTATGAGGTTGCCGTTTTATGGGAAGAAAACGGGCGTGGTGGTTCTAAGGCTATTTATGATACTTATCAGTTAGGTATGATTATTCATGCTGATATGCCTCAAAACTCTTTTTCTCTTCATGAAGGCAGGAGGCCAACAGTTTTAATAGCTGCGGGGATTGGTATCGCACCTATTAAGTCTATGGCACAAGAGCTTGTTAAACGTGGGCATGAGTTTGAAATGCATTATGCCGCGCGTTCTAAGACTTTTATGGCTTATCGAAGCAAGCTAACATTAGAATTAAAGGAAAACCTGCACCTTTACCCGTTAGATGAAGGTAAGATGTTAGACCTCAATAGTCTTCTTACGTCTTCATCTGAGGATACTGAGTTTTATATTTGTGGGCCCGAGGGCTTGATTATTGCCTTCATCGAACAGGCAAAGAGCCTTGGTGTCTCATTAGATAAAATTCATTACCAACTTTTTAAGTCTTGAGTGAGGGTTAAATTAACCGATTAAAATATTATTGGATAAGTTAAATCCCCACTAAACTGTTTTTTAAGGAATACATTCCCCGCCATCGATAACCAATGCATGGCCTGTCATGATAGAAGATAAATCAGATGCCAGATATAGAACTGATTGTGATATTTCTTCAACGGTAGCCCAACGACCTAGTGGGATTGTTTCAGCTACATATTTTTCGATAGCATCACGGCCACCCATAAGTTTGATGTAGGGATCATTAAAGGGTGTATCTACCCAGCCCGGACATAAAGCATTAACACGAATATTATCTTTCGCGTAATCAACGGCCATTTGTTTTGTCATGGCAATCGTAGCGGCCTTTGATGTGGTATAAGCAATCATGTCTTTATCATAGAAAACACCAGAATTCGAACTGGTGTTAATGATAGAACCTTTGCCTAATTTCTTCATATGTGGGACAGCAAGACGCGCAGCATAGAAATGTGCTCTTGTATTCACAAAATATGAATCATCCATCCCTTTTGGATCCACTGTTTCTAAGCCACCAGCAACTTGAATACCTGCATGGCTATGTAGGATATCCAAGCGACCATAGCTATCAATAGCACAATCAATCATCTTTTGAAGATCATCATCACTAGTAACATCTGTTTTGATGAAGGTAGCAAACCCACCTGCTTCTTTGATTAAATCAACGGTTTCTTGACCTGCCTGATTATCACGATCAGCAACCACTACAGATGCACCTTCGCGCGCTAAAATTTGAGCACTACCACGTCCGATACCGGAACCAGAGCCAGTGACTATCGCTACTTTACCTTCTAAAATCATCGTCATCATCCTTAAAGCTATTAGCCTTTGGCGTACCATCCATTATCAACATATAGGGCGTTCCCTGTGATGAAACTTGCTTCATCAGATGCAAGGAAGACGACTGCTGCAGCAACTTCTTGCGGTTCGCAAATGCGACCTTGTGCATCTGCTAAACCACCTTCGTCCCATTCTTGTCCTGCTGTATCTAGTTCACTGATTTCACGTAATCCATGGGCTGTTTCAACGAAACCAGGACATACCGCATTACAACGAATGCCACGATCGCGATATTCAGCAGAAATGGTTCGTGCTAATTGCAATACGGCACCTTTGCTCATGCAATATAGTGATTCAAGGGGGTATCCGAGTTCTGATGCAATAGACGCAGTAATGACAATAGAGCCACCCCCGTTATCGCTCATCTGCTTAACTGCGCGACGGCATACTAAGAAGGCAGACTTCACATTGATGTCCATCAAACGGTCGTAATCTTCTTCTGTAGAATCATCCAAAGGTTTTACAATGATTGTACCTGCATGATTGAAAAGAATGTCATAAGGACCAACCTCTGCCGCGACGCGTTCAAATGCGGCATCGACTTCAGAAGCTTTGGAAACATCGGTTTTAATGAACAAGGCAAAACCGCCTTCTGCTTCAATCATTTTTACAGTTTCAGCACCATCTTTTTCATTAATATCAAGAATGATAACCTTTGATCCTTCAGCAGAGATTGCTATAGATGCGGCACGGCCCATTCCTGCTGCACCGCCTGTAATAACAGCGGTACGTCCAGCTAAACGATCAGCAGGTTTTTTAATTCCTCGTGTAATATTAAAAGACATTTAGATTATCCCCTTAATCTTCAGATAGTTCTTTTGAATCTTTCTTCTTCATTAAATATTGTGCCGTGAATAATAAAACCAGCGAGGTTACAAGAACCATTGTACCAATCGCGTTTACTTCTGGTGTTACACCACGACGGATAGAAGAAAATACATAAATAGGTAATGTTGTATTTGGACCGGCAACAAAGAAGGCAATTACAAAATCATCGAAGCTAAATGTGAAACTTAACAAGAAGCCTGCTACAATCGCTGGTGTGATTTGTGGTAATGTGATTTTCTTGAATGTGGTCCATGGAGTTGCATAAAGATCTTCGGAAGCTTCAATCAATGAACGATCCATGCCACTGATACGGGCCCGAACAATAACCACGACCAAAGACATGGTGAACAACGTATGTGCTGCAATTAACGATACATAGCCCAGTTCAATTTTTGGGGCTTTACCATCAGCAAACCAAGAGGCCATAAATTCAAAATATGGATTAACAAAGTTAAATACTGTTACCATGGCAATCAATGTTGAGATACCGATCACAATACCAGGCACCATGATCGATACATAGATCAACCCATCATACATATGTTTAGGCCACCCCTTAACACGTTGTAATGCTAAGGCTGCCATAGTTCCAAAAAGGGACGCTAATATGGCAGAAACCAATGCTACTGTTAAGCTTGCAAATAAGGCATCCATAACGAACGGATTACTTAGGGCTTTCCCATACCATTTGGTAGAGAACCCTTGGAAACTCATCGCATATTTTCCAGAGTTGAAGCTAAAGAAAATAATTAAACCGATGGGTAAATATAAAAAGATATAAACGAATATTGCGTAGAGTCTCATTTCGCCACCTTACATAATAGAGACATCTTGACGGCCTATGCCTTTCTTCATCATAAAGCGCATATAAAGGCTTACAGTGAAGAGCATGATCACGACAAGAGTTGCAGCGAAAGCCGAACCAAAAGGCCAGTTCCGAGATTGTAAATATGTATCAACAAGTGCATTACCAATGAAGAATACCTTACCGCCACCAAGCATGGCAGGGATTAAGAATTCACCCATCAACAATATGAAAACTATCATTGAACCGGTCGCTAGACCTGGGATGGAAAGAGGCAATGTTACTTTGAAAAATGTTTTTATTGGGCCTGCACCAAGATCTGAAGACGCTTCCAATAAACGTGTATCCAACTTCTCTAGGCTTACATAAATAGGGAAAACCATAAGAGGAAGGTAAATATAAATAATACCGATTAAAACAGCAAATGGGGTGTTGGCTAAGCGCACACCTTCGATGCCAATATATTCAAGTAATTTTGGGATACCTTTGCCGCTAAGAATATAAATCCAAGCGTAGGTACGAATGAGTAGGCTTGTCCAAAATGGAACAATAACAAGAACCAAAAGAAAGAGTCTGGTTTTTTTACTTGCGATTACAGCCAAGTAATAAGCCAAAGGATAGGCAATAACGATACAGCCCAAAGTCCCCAAGGGGGCCAATGTTAATGTATTGGTAAAGGCCTTAAATCGTGTGTGTAAATTCAGATAGTTATCGAAAGTGAACCCCGGTTGATATCCACCTGCAGGGCCACGTTCCCCGAAGGAAAAAACGAGCACGAAAATAAGTGGTAACACTAGCAATAATAAATACCACACTGTTGATGGTAAAAGCATAAAGACTGTTACAAGTTTTTGCTTTTTTTCCTGTGTCATAACACCACTCATTTTCGTTCACTCATCCTTTAGTATCACTGCGATTTATGCAGCTTTGAAACGTGCCATTACTTCAGCGCGTAGTGGGTTGGTCAATGTTGCAGCTGCACCAAATTCCAAAGCACTCATTAATTCTGCCGCTGGATAAAGAATTGGATCATTCTTGATATCGTCAGGCAATAATGCTGTCGCACGGCTATCGATTAGTGGGTAACCATGTGCTAAACACTCTTTTGCGTTTACATCAGGGCGTTGCATGTAATCGATGAACGCATATGCTGCGGCACGGTTTGGTGCGCCTTTTGGTACTGCATAGAAATCAGACCAGATTTCGCCGCCTTCTTTACCAAGTGCATATTTGATTTCAGGCATATCAACATTCATTTGTTTGCCATCGCCAGTCCAACACATAGACAACCATGCGTCTTCATTACGCATACCTGGTTGATAATCACTTGTTACCGCAAATAAATGTGGCTTGGCATCAATCATCAATTTCTCTGCTTGAGCGAGTTCAGCTTCGTTCACAGAATTGAAAGAATGTCCGAAATACACAAGTGCATTACCAATTGTTGTTAATTGATAATCATGAACGATTGTACGGCCAGAATACTTGTCCATAGTTCCGTCCCAGAACTCTTTCCAAGAGGTCAAGTCGCCACCAGTTTTAGCAGAGTTGTAAGCGAAACCAGTTGTGCCCCAATCTTTAGGAATAGCATAAGACTTACCGCCGACGCTACCTTCTGACATGAAACGAGGCTCGTTTGTAGAAGCATCAAAGTTAGGAACCATTGATAATTCAATTGGTTCGATCAAACCAAGTTCAACATATGTAGAAATTGTGTAGTTAGTAGGAACGAATACATCCCAACCAGTGCCACCAGCTTGAAGTTTAGCAAGCATTTCTTCGTTAGATCCAAATACAGAAACGTTGATGTTAACGCCTGTTTCTTTGGTGAAGTTCGCTAGGTTTTCTTCGCTGTAATAGTTAGGCCATGTCGCAAAGTTCAAACGGTCACCTAGGTCACCCGCAAATGAAGGCTTTGGCATCAAGCTTGGCATAGAACCAGCAAGAACAGCTGTTGCAGCACCCAAACCTGTTACGCCCATAAAGTGGCGACGTGATACTGAACCTTTTTTGAAGCGGCGAAGTTCTTCCATGAATTTCTCACGGGTAATAGGAATATTATCTTTATAGTCACTCATTGTGAAATCTCCTTGTTATGTAATTTACTTTAATCTGTCGCTAACAATCGCGCAGATTCATTTGCCCAGCCAATGGTTACTTCTTGACCGTTATCAAAGCTACCTGCCCCCAGCTCACTTAATCGTGGCGCAAGTGCAATAACGTCACCCAACTTTTCAGTTTGGACGACATATTCAGTATGCTCCCCTAGGAAGATTCTGTTTTTCACAGTTCCTTTGAGAGATACATCCAATTGAGATGATTGCTCATCTTTTGTATTAAATAATCGAATAAGTTCCGGACGGACGCTCAAAATACCATTGTCACCAGCTTTTGGTGCTGTGGCAGTTAGAGGCGCACGCGCCTGTGCATTGACTTGGTTGTCTAATGAAATTTCTTTTTGATCACCGACTGCGGCGCCAACGATACCGTTGAAGAAATTAGATTTTCCAACGAAACCTGCAACATATGCACTTGCCGCTTCGTTATAAAGTTCTGCAGGTGAACCCGTTTGAACGATGCCGCCTTCTGCCATAATGCAAACGGTATCTGACATAGAAAGGGCTTCTTCTTGATCATGGGTCACCAAAATGAAAGTAATGCCAACTTCACGTTGAAGGTTTTGCAATTCAATTTGCATTTCACGACGAAGTTTGCGGTCAAGGGCTGCTAACGGTTCGTCCAACAATAGCACTGTTGGACGATTAATGAGAGCGCGGGCAAGTGCAACACGTTGTTGCTGTCCACCAGACATTTCCCATGTGCGGCGATCTTCATAGCCACTTAAACGAACCATGTCTAAAGTTTCACCAACAAGTTTGATCACTTCTGCTTTGGATATATTCGGTTGTTGCTGACGAACGCCGTAGGCAATGTTGTCTAAAACATTCAAATGGGGGAATAGGGCGTAATGCTGAAAAACCATATTCACAGGACGTTTATAGGCAGGAACACCTACCACACTTTGTCCGCGAAGAAGAACTTCACCTGATGTTGGTTGTTCAAAACCGGCAATCATACGCAACGATGTTGTCTTGCCACAGCCCGATGGGCCTAAGAAAGAAACAAAGGCACCTTGGGGGATTTGTAAATCCATGCCGCCAACAGCAGTTACATCGCCATATTTTTTTGAAACTTGTTTGAACTCGACATCAAGAGTGTCATTGTCTAAATCGCTTTTTGAATTCATAGAATTTGAACTTGTCAAAACTACCACCTATTCGATAAAAATTTTGTATTTAATCATTTTTAGGGTATATACCATCTAATAGCATTAATTTAATATCAATTAGATCAAGCTGTATATACCACTGGAGGGGTAGTTTTATATGTTTTTTAAATTTTCTTTTCATAAGCTAAATGACATATTCGGATGACGATGAATTGGAATAAGAATCTAGCCGATACAATAAAAAATATAAATGATGAAAGCTTCACTGAAAGTCTTGTTACTGCACTTGGGGCATGTGTTGTGTTTGATTACTCTGTGATGTTTGCCTATCGCGGAAATGATGTTCCTATTGATTTATATGATAGTTTTGAAGAAAAGAGACGCACGGTCTATGTGGGGCAGTATCAAGAGGGACCCTACTTATTAGACCCATTTTATCAAGCCTGCTTGAATGCAACTGAATCAGGTTTATACCGTTTAAAAGAGCTGGCCCCAGATCGATTTTATCAAAGCGAATATTATAGGTCATACTATAAGAAAACGGAATTGGCTGAGGAAATTGGCTTCTTCATTCATCTACCACAAAATGCTTATATAGTTATCTCACTTATGCGTACCAGCCAACGATCTGTTTTTAGCCAAAAAGAGATGCGGTACCTTCGTGAAATTGAACCCGTTATTCGTGCGCTTGCTGAAAAACATTGGAAAGATGTGTATCTTCAATTTGAAGAAGAAAGCGGCAAGCCAAAGAAAGAAGTGATTTTTCAAGAGCAAATGGAAGCAGCCTTTGGTAGCTTTGGGCGTAGTATCTTAACCAAACGGGAACTTGAAGTCGTTGGTTTGGTTTTACGGGGATATTCGTCAGAAGCCATTGCTGAAATCTTACATATTGCGAAAGGTACAGTTAAAACTTATCGGCGCAGTATATATGCCAAGCTTAGTATATCGTCGCAATCAGAACTGTTTTCAATGTTCTTATCTTCATTAAGTTCCTAATAAGATTGACCTTAATAAGGTTGATCTTGATAAATATCGCAGATACTTTGCTGCTATGCCTCATTTGATGGGACTTCAATTACGTTTTAAAAGGACATTCGCCATGAAGATACTTGCAGTATTTGCACATCCAAGTAGGAAATCCTTTACCGGTGCGTTGCTTGATGAATTTGTTGGTTCCGCAACGTCTGCAGGACATAGCGTAGATGTTCTTGACTTGACTGGCGAAGGTTTTGATCCCTGCTATAACATGGATGATCTTGCTGTTTATGGTGGTGTTTCTGATGTTCCGGAAGATATCGCCTTGCAACAAAAACGTATAAATGATGCTGATGCGATCGCCTTTTTCTTCCCAATTTGGTGGTGGTCTATGCCGGCTATATTAAAAGGTTGGATAGACCGTGTGTTTTCAAATGGTTTTGCCTTCAGTTATGATGATGCGGGCAATTTAACTGGTTTATTAAAACATCAAAAAGTGGCTTTATTTTGCCCTGCTGCTAGTGATCAAGGGCTTTATCGTCGATATGGCTATCATGCTGCGTTTCAACGGCAAATTGATGCTGGTATTTTTGGATATTGCGGCATAAAGGATGTTGAAACTTATCTATTTCCTGAAGCTGATGATAATGAAGATGCACGTAAAAATCATTTGGCCCATACACGTGAAATAGCAACGTCTTTCGATGAAGTAAAAAGCCTAAGCAGCCGTGCTTTTTCTTAAGGTGTGCTCAATTGCTTAGGGACTTTTCTTTTCACTTTTGATTTCCTCAAGCAATGATTTCAATTCTCGAAATTCTTTTTGAGTGATAGGCGCGCTATCATCTGTTGCGTGCTTTTTCGCATCAAGATTTTGTACTGTTTGCATGGAATCTACGACGATACCAATGAAGAAGTTAAGGGTTACAAAGCTTGTGATAATAATGAATGGAATGAAGAAAACCCATGAGATTGGGAAGATTTCCATGGTAGGGCGGACGATACCCATTGACCAACTTTCAAGGGTCATGATTTGAAATAAGGTATATGCAGACGCACTGATCGATCCAAACCATTCTTGCATATATTGATCAGGATGTGCGCCAAACAACTTAGTCGCAAGGACAGCCCCTATATAAAAAATCAAAATTAAAATGCCTAGAACCGACATCATTCCGGGTATGGAATGCCCCAAAGCTGAAATAACACGCCGCATTTGCGGTAAAACGGATATGAGACGTAATACCCGAAGAATTCTAAATGCCCTTAATACGGACAAGGCTCCACTTGCTGGGAACCAAGCGATGGCGACGATGGAAAAATCAAATATGTTCCAACCGGATTGAAAAAACTTTGTACGATAGACAAATAGTTTAAGCGCTATTTCTATGGTGAACATTGATAATAAGATGGTGTCGATGGATCTTAAAATAGTGCCATAAGCCCCGTAGATTTCTTTATCTGTTTCTAAACCTAAAATAACTGCATTTGTTAAGATCAAGAATACGATGCCATATGAAAATAATTTAGTTTCAATGAATAGAGCAACCTTATCTTGAGATCTGGACATGAAAGAGTTTTGGCTTGGCATATTTTAAGTTCTTTTCGTTACAAAATTAATGTTCAAGAAACATCACCTCAAAGGCATTGATCAATAATATGGGTAATCTACATAGTCGCTATGATATGTGGAGGATAAATTAAATTACAATATTTATGAAAAATTTTCTGTAGAATGGTGGTCCCGACAGGACTTGAACCTGTTGCCCCCTCATTAGGAAGGTGAGGTTTCTTTTTTTTAAGCTATTGATATTAAATAATTAATTTTATATGTAAATTTAGTGGGTATCAAATAGGTATCAAATATTCCTTAATAAAATGCAAAGATAATGTAAAGAATTTCGAAACGTTCCTATGGTTTATGATTATTTGGTTTTAATTACCGATTGGTTTATTTTCAACACCAGTAGAATTTCAAAATTTGAAGGTAATAGAATTTAGATTCTTGGTGCACCTTCCTTTCTATCTAGAAAAATGTGTTGCTCTTGTATATAATTTTCTCTCTCAGATATTGAAT
>CBFCZA010000041.1:0-12268 GCA_965602285.1 uncultured Curvivirga sp.
ACCTGCTATGGATGATGATGATTTACGCCGTGGTGAACCAACAGTTCATAAAGCTTTTGATGAAGCCACAGCCATCCTTGCTGGTGATGCGCTTTTGACTTTGGCTTTTGAAGTATCATCCCATGAAGACACACATAACAATGCCAATATTCGCTGCGAATGGATCAGCGCCCTTGCAAAAGCTTCTGGTCCCCATGGTATGGTTGGAGGCCAAATGATTGACCTACAAGCAGAGAATAAGACATTAGACTTAAATGCCATCACCCGATTACAACGTCTAAAAACAGGAAGATTGATTGAAGTTGCCTGTATGGGCGGGGCTATTCTTGGAAATGCCGACATAAAACGTCGCGAGGCACTTCGTGGTTATGCCCAAGATTTAGGCCTTGCCTTTCAAATCGCAGATGACTTACTTGATGTCGAAGGCACCGAAGAAGAAGCAGGGAAGAAGGTTGGCAAAGATGCACATCGCGGGAAAGAGACATTTGTTTCCCTGTTAGGTATCGAAAGAGCAAAAGCCCAAGCCCAACTTTTAGCCCAACAAGCGGTTGACCATTTGTCTATCTTCGATCATAAGGCTGATCTATTACGCGACGTTGCCCGTTTTGTGGTAAATCGGCGCGCCTAAGACTTTAATTATTATCCTAGGCTGCATTATGTATCCTAGGAATTGTGGGAGCCATTTTATGGTGATCAAAGACACTCCATTATTGGATCAAATCAACTTCCCAAGCGATCTTCGCGAGATGGAAGAAGGTCAACTTCGTCAAGTTGCAGATGAGTTACGCCAAGATATGATTCAAGCCGTATCACATACTGGCGGGCATTTGGGTGCTGGCCTTGGTGTTGTAGAACTAACCACCGCCATTCATTATATATTCAACACCCCAGATGATCGTCTTATTTGGGATGTGGGTCATCAATGTTACCCCCATAAAATATTGACAGGTCGACGTGATGAAATGTTAACCCTACGTCAAGCTGGTGGCCTTAGTGGATTTACCAAGCGCAAAGAAAGTGAATATGATCCTTTTGGCGCAGGCCATAGTTCTACTTCCATCTCTGCAGGTTTGGGCATGGCTATTGCTCGGGATTTATCAGATCAAGATAATCATGTTGTCGCTGTTATTGGTGATGGTTCTATGAGTGCGGGCCAAGCCTATGAGGCCATGAATAATGCGGGTTCTTTGAAATCCAAATTAACCGTTATTTTAAATGATAACGACATGTCCATTGCCCCGCCTGTTGGGGCGATGAGCGCTTATTTATCACAACTTCTGTCTTCCAAGTCATATTTATCGCTTCGTGATATAATGAAAAAAATTGCTACTAAATTCCCTGAACCTATGGAAAAGGCTGCTTCTAAAGCAGAAGAATTTGCCCGTGGCATGGTAACTGGCGGCACATTATTTGAAGAACTTGGTTTCTATTATATTGGCCCAATTGATGGTCATAACCTTGATCATTTATTACCAGTATTAAAAAATGCCCGTGATTCCGCGGACCTTGGCCCCTTCCTTATCCATGTGGTGACACAAAAGGGCAAAGGATATGACCCTGCGGAACAGGCGTCAGACAAGTATCATGGTGTTTCAAAGTTCGACATCATCACAGGCACACAACAAAAATCCACTCCAAAAGCACCCAGCTATACAAAAATATTTGGCGAAACCCTTGCTAATTTGGCCAAGGATGATGACAAAATTGTTGCCGTTAACGCAGCCATGCCATCAGGCACCGGCCTAAATATCTTTGCTAATATGCATGAAGATCGTTGCTTTGATGTTGGTATTGCCGAACAGCATGCCGTTACATTTTCTGCGGGTATGGCTTGTGAAGGTTTCAAACCTTTCACCGCAATTTATTCCACATTCTTACAACGTGGGTATGATCAAATCGTGCATGATGTTGCCATTCAAAACCTACCTGTTCGATTTGCCATAGATCGTGCTGGTTTTGTTGGGGCTGATGGGGCAACCCATTGCGGCGCCTTTGACATCACTTTCCTTGCCTGCCTTCCTAATATGGTGGTTATGGCACCCGCTGATGAAGCAGAACTTGTTCATATGGTTGCAACAGCTGTTTCCATTGATGATGCACCTTCGGCTATTCGTTATCCACGTGGAGAAGGTACAGGTGTTAGTTTACCTGAAAAGCCAGAGATCCTAGAGATCGGCAAAGGTCGTATTCTTCGCGAAGGCACAAGCGTTGCCATTCTTTCTGTTGGAACACGTCTTGCCGATTGTATGAAGGCTGCGGATCAACTGGCTGCAATGGGCATTCAATGTACTGTTGCGGATGCACGTTTTGCCAAACCTTTGGACAAAGAACTTGTTCATCACCTTGCAGAAAACCATGAGCTTTTGATCACGGTAGAAGAAGGTTCCATTGGTGGATTCTCTTCTCATGTGGTTGATTATTTGGTTCGCAATGATCTTAGCCAAGGTTTAAAAATGCGTAATCTATTCATGCCAGACGAATTCAAAGATCATGACAAACCAGAGGTTCAGCTTGCCGAAGCAGGTTTAGACGCGGCTGGAATTCAACAAACCATTTTGGACGCGCTTGGAAAAGAAGCTATTGGACATAACACTCAATCCTCCTCTCCTTCTGTAGCCGAATAAATAGATTTAAGCATATGAGTCTTCTGTCAGGAAAAATGGCGAAAATTCTATATCTCATCATAGGTTGGATAGCCTTAGTGCTTGGCATCATCGGTGCCTTCTTACCTATCATGCCAACCGTACCATTCTTGATCGTAGCATTATGGGGCTTTTCAAAAAGTTCCGAAAAATTTCATAACTGGCTTTATACCCACAAACTATATGGACCCATGTTACAAGATTGGGATAAGCATCGTGTGATACCCATCTGGGGAAAGGCATGGGCCATTATCGCCATGTCGGGAAGCCTAGTCATTATGTTCAATATGAACATTCCTATATGGGCGGTTTTCATCGCTGCTATTATTATGATCTCTGTCGCTATATTCATCTTGCGCTGTCCAAGTCGCAAATAGAATACAGAATCTGTTAAGCTTTTATTATTAAGGCGTTTTTAGGATTCTTTCGGCGTTTTTAGACCAGAAGAACAGCTTCCCCAAAATAATTGAAAATGATATAGTCTGCTCCTTGAAAATCACCACTGGGGTTTTGGTTCTTCGTATCTAGTCCCTATCGACACAGAGATTGGATTGTTTGGCATGGCACTCATAACACGCCCTATTGCAAATAACTTTCAGGCCTTTGCCAATTCAAAGGATGAATATCGTCGCCTTTTGAAAATCGCGATGCCGCTTTCTCTTGGTTATTTAGGTCATATGGCAATTGGCACCACCGATGTATTGATGGTTGGACAATTAGGCCCAGTCTCTCTCGCAGCATCAGCCATTACCATTGGTGTTTACTATACAATTTATTTATTTTTGGCGGGTATCATCATTGCGATCACTCCTATTGCATCGCAGGCATTAGGGGCAGGCCAAGCACGCACAGCACGTCGCGCGGTAAGACAAGGGATGTGGGTTGCCTGCACCATTTCTATTCCAGGAATTTTTCTTCTTTGGAATTCTGAAACATTATTCATCTTAACAGGTCAAACCGAAGAATTAATCAAACCTGCCAGTGACTATATGGCCTTTTACATGTGGGCGATGATACCGGGACTGTTGTTTGACACCTTGCGCAGTTTCATGGTGGCACTAGGCCGACCTCAGCCTATCTTAATCATTAGTGGTATCGGTATTCTAGTTAATGCCCTCTTAAACTATGCTTTAATCTTTGGTAACTTTGGTGCACCTGAACTTGGTTTAGCGGGGGCTGGTATTTCTAGTACTGTCGTCACTTTTATAATGTTTTGCACTTGCGCCTTCTTCATAAGTAAATCCCTGCCCTATCGTCGGTACCATGTTTTTAGCCGCATTTGGCGACCAGATTGGGAAATCTACTTTAAAATTTATAAGCTGGGCCTCCCCATTGGGGCAGGTATGATGCTAGAACAACTGATGTATTCTGCGTCCACTTTGCTTGCTGGTCGCCTTGGTACGATCGAAGCAGCAGCCCATAGTATAGCCATGGCCTTAGTGAATATCGTTTATGTGGTTTCCCTTGGCCTTTCCGAAGCAACAACCAGTCGCGTAGGATATAACTTTGGTAAAAAGAATTATGTGGCGGTAAAACGTGCTAGTTGGGCAGGGTTATCTTTATCAAGTTTCTTCATGATCATTACAGGCACATTTATTATAGTCATGCGCGATGAATTAAGTGCCATCTTTTTGGATGAAGGGATAGAGGGCGCCTCCGTTGTTCTCAGTCTTGCCGCTTATCTCATCGTATTAGGAATGTTGTTTGAAGTCTTGGATGCAATCCAACTTGCCTTGCGCGGATCGCTTCACGCCATGAATGATGTGAATGTAAGTTTGATAAGCTCAATCGTTAGTTATACATGTGGCGGTCTAGGGCTGGCTTATTATCTTTCAAATTATACAGACCTTGGGATCAAAGGAATATGGTATGGAATGACTTTTGGGGTTGTTCTTACAACTATAATTCTATTCATTAGATTCAGAACCCTAATAGGAAGATTTCCAAGTGCTACCCAATGATACGAACGATGACGCAGGTAATAAAATCCCCTCTGCACCAACGACTTGGTATGGAAACTACATGGAAACGGTTAGAATTGCTCTTCCCGTTTCATTAAGTTTGCTTGGCCAAATAGCCATGGGCACCACAGATGTTATTTTCGTGGGCCGCCTTGGACCTGATGAATTAGCCGCAAGCAGTCTTGCCGTGCATGTTTATTTTTTAATTTTCATGCTAATCGCTGGCGTGACCATGGCCTCTAATAGTTTAATTAGCCAATATAGAGGGCAAAAAAACACACGCATGATTCGTCGCACCGTCAGACAAGCATTATGGGTTAGTATTCTTCTTTCAAGTTTCGGATGGATTTTCCTAGGAAACATGGAAAATATCTTGCTGCTTTTAGGCCAAGATCCAAATATTGCAAATATTGCAGGAAGATATATGGACTATTTCATGTGGTCCCTTTTACCTGCCGTGGCATTCGTTGCCTTAAGAAGTTTTTGCGTCGGATTACAGCAAGCAAAACTCGCCGCCTATATCACTTGGAGTATCGTTCCCTTAAATGCTTTATTAGATTATGTTTTAATCTTTGGCGGCTTCGGCATTCCTGCGATGCATATTGAAGGCGCAGGACTTGCAACCAGCATAACCTCTATCACATTATTCGTCGTTTTAGCCATTGTTATAGCCTACAAAACCCCCTTCAAAGAATATCAAATCTTCGCTAATTTTTGGCGTCCAGATTGGATTATTTTCCGTAAACTTTTCACATTAGGAAGCCCTATCGCAATAAGAGTTACTCTTGAAGAAGGAATTTTTGCAGCCTCAGCCTTGATGATCGGATTGATTGGTGTGGTAGAGCTAGCAGCCCATTCTATCCTCGTCACGATACTGTCTATTTCATATATGTTTTCTGTTGGGATTGCCGATGCAACAACCAGTCGTGTTGGTTATGAATTTGGGGCGCGCAATTATATTCAGTCTCGGGCAAATGGGTGGATCGGCATTGCGGTTGCCGCATCCTTCATGGGTTGTGCTGCCTTAATAGCTTTCACTTTTCCATCTGAAATTTCAGGGTTCATATTAGATGCAAGCACACCAAATGCCGAAGAGGTTTTGATATTAGCAGCAAGCCTTCTCGTTGTCGGTGCAGCAACACAAATACCTGATGGCATACAATTGGTCATTGCTGGTTGCCTTGCAGGTGTTAATGATACCAAGGCACCAATGTATACAGCCCTTATTTGCTATTGGGGTATTGGCTTATTCTCTGCTTGGGTCCTTGCTTTTAAAATGGATATGGGTGTTATTGGTTTTTGGATTGGATTATTCATTGGCCTAGTCGGCAATGCTGTCGTAAATTCTATTCGTTATTGGTGGCTTGCCCATAATGACGATCGATTAGATAAGCAACAGTTGCTAGCGGAACAAAATGATCATGGCTAAATCTGCGAAACCAAACAAAGCTCCTAAAACGCCTAAGGTACAAAAAGAACGTGTTGATCAACTTTTGGTGGACAGAGGACTTGTTGAGACAAAAAGCAAAGCCCAAGCCATAATCATGGCAGGTAAGGTTTATTCTGGTGAAGAAAAAGTTGCAAAACCCGGCGATAAAGTTCCCGAAGACAAGCCTTTGGAAGTTCGGGGACAAGATCACCCATGGGTCAGCCGTGGTGGGTTAAAACTGGAAAAGGCCATAGCTCAATTCAATTTAGATGCATCAGAGCGTATATGTATTGATGTAGGATCCTCCACAGGTGGGTTCACAGACGTGCTTCTGACCAATGGGGCTAAGAAAGTCTATTCTGTTGATGTTGGGCGTGGGCAACTTGCATGGAAATTACGCACAGATGATCGTGTTGAAGTTATGGAAAGCACAAATGCACGTCACCTTACACATGATGATATCCCCGACAAATTAGGGGCGGTCGTTTGTGATGCAAGTTTCATTGGTTTAGAAAAGGTTTTGCCCGCAGCAATGGCCTTAACTGGCCCGGGCGCATGGTTAGCTGCCCTAATCAAACCCCAGTTTCAAGTAGGTAAAGGGCAAGTAGGTAAAGGTGGCGTCGTCCGTGACCCCGACATGCATAAGCAAGTTTGCGATGAAATACATGACTGGGTTTCAAGCCTTGATGGATGGCATGTTGATGGCATCACCGAAAGCCCGATAACAGGACCTCAAGGAAATGTTGAATTTCTCATTTGCGCGCACCGAGACTAAATATTAAATTAGCCACAATTAATTTAATTTATTGAAAATACAAGGAAACAAAACCATGCCACAAAAAGAAACAGCGTCCATTTTGCCAGTACCTGAACTTGAAGATTTAGATGCAGACCTACAAAAATACTTCACAATTTGCCAAGAAAAGTTGGGTATGGTTCCAAATGTTTTAAAGGCCTATTCTTTCCGTCCACAGCGTCTTCGTAAATTCATGGATAGCTACAATGAAATTATGCTAGGTGAAAGCGGCCTTTCAAAATTAGAACGTGAAATGATTGCTGTTGTCGTGAGCAGCTGCAACCGTTGCTATTATTGCCTTGTTGCCCATGGCCAAGCAGTACGCCAATTAAGCGACGACCCTGTTTGGGGTGAATTGATGGTTATGAACTATCGCGTAGCCCCTTTATCAGATCGTCACCGCGCCATGTTAGATTTTGCATGGAAACTTACCGAAACCCCAGCAGCATTTGAAGAAGAAGATCGTGAAAAGTTACGTGCGGCAGGTTTCAATGATGAAGATTATTTTGATATCTGTGAAACTGTTGGTTTCTTCAACTATACTAACCGCATGGCACATGGTGTAGAAATGATGCCAAACATGGAATATCATAGCAAAAACCGCTAAGTAAAATCCATTAAACTTGCAGGATTATAAAAATGAAATTATTCGCTAAGATCATCCTTTGGATTTTCGCTGGCCTCGGTGGGTTAATGACGGTTTCTGTGATCGCAGGGATCATCTTTGCAACCAACATCAAAGATGACGTTGCAACCATCGAAGAAGGTTCCGTTCTATGGATAGATCTTGGTGAATATATTCCAGAACGCAGCCAAGCTTCTGGTTTCTTCAATAATTCAAACCAACCTACTTTTATTGAGCATCTTGAGGCCATAGAAGCAGCCACATATGATGAAAAAATCGTCGCTATTGCCGCGGAACTAACTGGCAGAGGCCTTGGTATGGCGCAAGTGCAAGAATTACGATCCGCCCTATTACGGTTTCAAACGAACAGTGGGAAGAAAACATATCTATATGCTGAAGATCTAGGCGCGATGGGCAATGGCATGATCAGCTATTACCTTGCCAGTGCCTTTAGCGAGATTTGGTTAAACCCTACCGGTGGAGTTGGGGTCAATGGCCTTGCAATAGAAATGCCTTATTTTGCCGATGCACTTGAGAAACTAGACATCAAAGCCGAGATGGCCCAACGGCATGAATATAAAGGCGGCGCCGATCCATTCATCAGAAGTCATATGACCTCACCAGTGCGCCATTCCCTACAAAACTTATTGGACCAGTGGCAAAAACAAATGTCTAACGACATATTAGCTTCACGATGGAACACTGAGGCTGATTTCAAACAGCTTATCGATAATTCCCCTTACTTACCCCAGCAATCGTTAGACCTTGGGCTTGTCGATAAACTAGCCTATCTCGATGAATATGAAGATATGCTTGATGGGTTACATGCAGGTACGAAAGGTAAAACTGTCTCGATCAACTACTATCTGCACGCTTCCAATGCTCTTGAGGGAGAATTCCATTTCTCCGGTGAAACAGAAGATACTCAAATAGCTTCGAACATCGCACTCATTCATGGAATTGGTCCCATCACGGGTGAAGATCATGGTTCAGGATATTATACTGATGATAATTTTTCTCCCTACACTGTAGCCAAAGCCCTTGCAGATGCACGTGAAGACAAAACAATTGAAGCTGTCCTCTTTAGGGTGAGCAGCCCCGGTGGCGCTTATGCGCAATCTGACATGGTGCGTCGTGAAGTTCTCAAGTTAAAAGAAGCAGGTAAACCAATCATTGTCAGTATGGGTAATGATGCGGCTAGCGGTGGATATTTTGTATCGATGGGGGCTGACCATATCATTGCCCATCCTGGGACCTTAACCGGATCAATTGGCGTATATGCAGGGAAAGTTGCAACAAAACGCCTATGGGATTCATTAGGTGTTAATTGGCAACGCGTAGAAACAGGGCCACAAGCAGGTATGTGGAGCATGGTCAGTGACTTCACACCAAGCCAACGTAAGAAATTCCAAGAAAGCCTTGATTTCGTCTATGACGATTTCTCTGGAAAAGCTGCAGCAGATAGAGGGCTCTCACCAGAAGAAATTGATCAAGCAGCACGCGGACGTATTTGGACCGGAAATGAAGCCATTAATGCTAAACTCATTGATGAACTAGGAGGGTATAACGAAGCGATGGAAGCGATACGTCGCATTCTTAGACTCAACAATGACACCACCCTAAATATGGTGAACTTTCCTACGCAGCCAACTCCCATGGAAAAACTTAAAACCATTCTTTCATCTGATGATCCGATGCAATTTATTTCAACTACGATTACCGATTCATTGATTGAAACACGGATGCCACAATGGGCCAAAGCAATTAAGGCGCAATTTGATGGGTCACTTGAAGCAAGAGGCGTTTTAACCATGCCACAATTTTATATTTCAGACTGACGAAACAAAGAGAAATGAATACAAGCCCATGAACCTTACGCAATTACGTGCATTCTATGCTGTCGCACAAGAAGGAAGTTTCACCAAGGCTGCAGATTTTCTGAATGTAAGTCAGCCTGTCATGACCTCTCATGTAAGTGCGTTGGAGGATCAATATGGCGTTCCTCTGTTTCATCGCCATGGACGCAGCATAGCCTTAACAGAGGCAGGAGAAGGCCTATTAATCATTTCACGGGATCTATTCGCCCATGAAGAGCAGGCCGATGACTTCCTATCCTCTCATAAAGACTTAAAAACAGGGCTTTTACGTATAAGTGTTGGAAACCCCTACTCTATCGCCCCTATTGTTTCAGAGTTCCATCAAACCTACCCAGAGGTAAAAATTCATATTTTACCGGGGAATGCAGAATCTGTGCACGAACTTTTAATGGCGGAACATGCTGATATAGCCATGCAAACCGAACCTGAAGAATCTGAACATGCCTGTAGGATTCCACTCGGAAAGCATCGTTTGATTGCTTTTGTTTCTAAGGACAGTCATTTCATTGGGGAAGATGAAAAGGTCAACATCAGTAAACTGTCAACGTTACCCCTCGTTCTTAGGGAAAAAGAATCCTATACTCGTAAAACTTTTGAACTTGCCTGCAAAGAAGAAGGGGTCACAATCAATCCATCCGTCATCGCAGCAACAAGAGAAAGTGTATTTGAATTGGTGGCTTCTGGCCTAGGGGTTGGGCTTGTTTTTTCTGGAGAACTTCCAAACGACCCGCGCATTAGAATCATTCCTATCGAAGGATTGAATATTCAAATAACCGACTACCTCTATTATTTGAAACGCAAGCAAGATTTAAAAATCATTAAGGCTTTTCTTTCAATAGCCCATAAACACACCTTATAAAAAAGGCTGGAAGATTCATACTTCCAGCCCATTAAATCACCTCAGCATTAAATGTTATCTTTGATTTCGTGCAGCAAAGGCCATGCGTTCAAAAATATGTACATCTTGTTCGTTCTTTAATAGCGCACCGTGAAGCGGTGGAATTGATTTACGAGGGTCCGTTTCTTGAAGCACTTCCGCAGAAATATCTTCTGCCAATAAAAGTTTGATCCAATCTATTAACTCTGATGTGCTTGGACGTTTTTTCAAACCTTGTACATTGCGGATTTCATAGAACATGCCCAATGCTTCTTGTAGTAATTTTTTCTTAATATCTGGAAAATGAACCTCTACAATATTTTGCATTGTTTCCGTATCTGGGAATTGAATGTAATGGAAGAAACAACGGCGTAAAAATGCGTCTGGTAATTCTTTTTCATTATTGGATGTAATGATAACAATTGGACGCTTTACCGCTTTAACCAACTTCTTAGTTTCATAAACATAAAATTCCATACGATCTAATTCTTGAAGAAGGTCATTTGGAAATTCAATGTCAGCCTTATCAATTTCATCAATTAAAAGAATCGGTGCTTCGCCAGTTTCACCCGCCTCAAAAGCTTCCCACAATTTCCCCTTAACAATGTAATTAGAAATATCGTGCACTTTATCATCACCAAGTTGGCTATCACGAAGACGGCTTACCGCGTCATATTCATAAAGGCCTTGTTGTGCGCGTGTGGTAGATTTAATTCCCCATTCGATCAATGGACGTCCTAGGCTTCGTGCGATCTCTTGGGCTAATACAGTCTTACCTGTGCCCGGCTCTCCCTTTACCAACAAAGGACGTTGCAACGTAATCGCAGCATTCACTGCAACCGTTAAATCATCAGTCGCCACATAAGATTTAGTACCTTCAAAGCGCATCGCTTCTCTCCCACAGCAATTCATATTCATTTGTTGAAGTGAAATTAAATTGCGCGCCCCATAATCACAAGCGCAAAGACTTAAATGGCAGGAAAAACTAAATTTCCTCTACCGGCTCGTCAAACCAATCGCGTCGTTTTTGTGCATTTTCATGGATACGTTTTGCAACTTTGGGATGGGTATCAAGAAGGGCAGCAAAACTACGTCTGTCCATTGCCAACAATCGTGTTTCTTCAATGGTCACAAAAGTTGTCGAAACAATGCCACCATGTAACAAACCCAGTTCCCCAAAATAATCACCCGTTTTTAGATTCTTAACACCTTTTGGTAATTCTGCTTCTACATTACCCGTAACAATAAAATAAACAGTGGATGCCTGCGTTCCTTTACGCATAATTAGATGGTGGGTCTGCATTGTCATGGGTCTTAGTTCAGCTGAAATAGATTTAACTTCCTTCGCCGTTAAGGACTCAAAAATAGGTATCTGGGAAATCATTTGCCATTTCACACGAAAGCCACGCCGGCGTAATTCTTCGGAAAAACCTGACGCCATGATACCAGCCCAAATACCAAAAACTCCAATGCCCATAAACATAACAATACCACCGACAAACCGCCCAACACCAGTTATAGGAACAACATCCCCATAGCCAACAGTGGTTAAAGTCGCTGTTGCCCACCACATAGCATCAGGAATGGTTCCAAACACGCCAGGTTGAACTTCACCTTCTACCGCATGGATGATGGCAGATGCTATAAATAACACCACAAGACCAATACATAGTGCTGAAAAAATTGCTCTCTTTTCTGTGCGCATTACGGCGGTGAATACCTGCATTGCCGGTGAATAACGAACAAGTTTAAGAATTCGTAAAACCCTGACAAACCTTAAATAACGCATGTCCGCTAAACCAACGAAACCGAACATGAATAAATATAAAGGTAAAATCGCAATAAGATCGATCAGCATGATTGGCTTTAATGCACATAAAATTCGGGCCTTGAATCCATGCATTTCTACATAATCAGGTGATTCAACACATACCCATAGGCGTATTAAATATTCGAGAGAAAACAGAGAAATAGAAATCAATTCGATCATCACCAAAGTTGATCGGTAGTTTTCCATATATTCTGGAATAGATTCTAGGGTCAGCGCGATCACATTTATCA
>CBFCZA010000042.1:0-12238 GCA_965602285.1 uncultured Curvivirga sp.
GATAACTTCAATGGCTTCTTTTCCAGAATAGGCACTTAAAAATTCAACCGGACGATTGGCAAAAGTAAATCCTCTTAACGCTAATCTCGTCACGTCATGTATGGAAGGTTCATCATCAACAATAACTATTTTCCAAGGCTCTAACGTTTTTTTAGCCTTCCCTTGTAAGCCCAGTTCCGTTTCATCTTCTTCTATGGCAAAAAATACATCCTCATTTTCAACTGCATCCATATCCATCATTAAATCTCCACATAAACGCTACATTACTAAAATATTAAAAATCATGAGTTTATATTTAACAAATGGCCTTTACTTTAGAATGACTCTATTGTTACTGTAGTATGACTGAATAAAATCACAATTAACTTCAATCACTTAAATAAATAAAAATAATTTTTAAATTAACTTTAATGTTTATTATGGTGTATATTTTATAAAAGAGATAAAAGAGAAACAGATTAGAATGACAGTGAATAATCATACTGCATCTTATCAAATGTTGGTCGTTGATGACGACCACCTGAATAGGTCCCTCATTGGGACTTATCTTGAAAGTGCAGGACATCAAGTTGTTACCGCAGCTTCGGGGAAAGAAATGTTCGCTTGCTTAGCTGAACAAAAATTTGACTTAATCATTTTAGATCTAACCCTACCTGATGAAGATGGCATTGTTTTAGCAAGGAAGTTAAGAGCCAGATCAACCATCCCAATCATTATTTTAACGGCCCGTGACAATATAGAAGATCGCTGTGTCGCCCTAGAAGTTGGGGCAGATGACTACCTAACCAAGTCTATAGACCCTAAAGAATTTATTTTGCGTGTTAGGAACCTGCTTCGTCGAAGCACTGGTGATTGGGCAAATAAATCACCATCCACCAATTTTGGTTCCCGTATTTTTGAGTTTGATGGCTGGCAGCTTGACACGGAGGGGTTTGAGTTAAAATCACCAGAAGGCGAATTAATCATTATGACCCCCATGGAAATTAAACTTCTATCCGTATTGGTTCAAAATACAGGGCGGGTATTAAGTCGGGATAGGCTTTTAGATGCGATAAGTGGTTATGATAGTTCACCATCGGAAAGAATGGTAGATGCATTTGTCAGCCGGATCAGAAAGAAAATCGAAAGCGATTCCTCTAAACCTAAAAAAATAGTTACGGTCACTGGCGTAGGATATAAATTCGAACATTAAAAAAGCTAAATACATTTGATTTACCATAAAAAACTCAGAGAATTTACGTTTCTCTGAGTTTACTAAAATTCGGTCACAACTAGTAAGCTAATCTTCCCATTGAGTTCCTAAAGATGTCTCTGCCCCATCATCATATTTAGAGAGCCACTCAATAATTTTTGGACGGTTTCCAATGAAGCCTTTATAAGTCGCCAGTTCAACAGGCAAATCACGAATGACGCGATGAAAACGTCGGCCCCATTTCGGGGATGTAACCAAATCTTCCATGTTGATCAAATAGCATCTAATTGGAAATACCAGTGCGTTAGATCGCGGCAGTCTATGGAATGTTTGAAGCTCCACACGCAAATGCATTTTCTTTCCAAGATTTTCCATTGTTAAGTCTGCTTTTTGAACACCCCATTTATCATAATTTTCAGGGCTCGTATCCAAAAGCGGATTTACCGTCATGGTCCAGTTCAATCGTCGGCTTGGCGCCCCTTGGCGAACATTCAACAGGAATTGTAAGGCACGTTTAAAAATGCCCATTTCATGTGCCTTTGGTACAGGCGCATGCCATTCCATGAAATTCATGCCGATATCAAAATCCAAGGACCAATCCGCTTGGGTTGTGACCATACCAGCATCCATCCAAAGGTTATCTTCACGTTGATCTAACAAGGCAAAATCGCCTTGGGTTTGGCGTGTGATATATTCCATTGGCCCATAGGGCAAACTATCACTATCCCCGAAAATAAATGTATCATCAATTTCTAAAGGCTTATTGATCCAGTGCCAATTATCCCCATCGCAATGCAGTTCAAAATATTCCGGATAGTCACGCGCTTTTGATACCATAATCAGTTCAAGTAAATCCCAACCCGCTAATTCCATATTTGGCAAGGATTGACAGCGCAATGGATCAGCAGCCAGAACTTTTGCACGCTCTTCCATCTCAGCAACATAATGTTCATCTACATCAAAAGTTTTCTCGAAAACACTACCAGGATCAACGGGTGTATGCGCCTCCATGTTCACCGAATACATGTAGCTATCTTCGGGAAAAGGAAAAGGAAAACGGCGAATTTGTGCCGGAGAATTCTTAAACGTATAATCATCTCGGAACGATTCTTTATTGAATATTAAACTCATAACTTTTACCTTCCTATCGATCTAGCACAAGGGATGTACCTTCGAAGCGTGACACACAGGGCATAATTTTCTTTCCTGACTTGCGTTCGTCTTCTTCTAGCCAATGATCACGATGTTTAAAATCACCATCAGAACTAATGACTTTTGTCTCGCATTGTCCACATGCTCCACCACGACATAAGTAAGGTGCATCCACATCTGCTTCTTCTATCGCCTCTAATAGGCTTTGATTTTCCCTAACTATTATCTCTTTATTGGATGCTGCCAGTGTGACGTTAAATGGCTTGCCCGGTTCTGGTGCTAAAAACTCTTCATAGTGAATAACCTCAGGCGACCATCCCGCTTCAATAGCAGCATTTTCAACCCATGAAATCATTCCTTTTGGGCCACAAATATAAAGATGTGTTCCTAAAGGCTGGCTGGTCAGTAAATGATCAACATCTATTCTTTGGTCTTGATCATCATGGTAAAGCTTCACATTTTTTGAATGATGCCCAACAAGTTCTTGTGCATAAGAACCAAGTGCAGCGGAACGAACTGAATAGTGAAGTTCAAATCGTGCATACATCGCAGAAAGTTGTTCAATTTGTGCCATGAACGGCGTGATACCAATCCCGCCTGCAATCATCAGATGTTTTTTAGCCCTGAAATCCAATGGAAATAAATTCACAGGATGACTAATAGCCATCTTCATACCCACTTTAACTTCCTTATGCATATGCACAGAACCGCCACGGCCTTCATCATCACGACGAACCGAAATGCTATATCCTTTTAAATCTGCAGGATCACTCATGATTGAATAAGGGTTCAAGCGCTTTTTACCTGCTATATCCATTTCAACAATCACATGAGAACCACCAGAGAAAGCAGGCATATCTAAACCATCAAGACGTTCGAAACGAAACCGCTTGACCAAATCATTGACCTCGACCACTTCACTTACGCAAACTGGAATCGATAAAGAACCATTGCTCATTTGAACACCTCCACAGGCTCAGGTACATTTCCAGGTTCTTCTGCATCGACGCGTACACCTTGGAAGGCTGCAATTCGGCGCGAATAATGGTCGCGTACAAACAGTTGTAATCCACAATGCGAACATTCAAACGGATCTGTTGTCACATCTTCGGTAATGCCTTTGCAATGCACACATTGCATGCGACGTGCCGTGGAACCACGATGTTCTGTTTGAATAGCATCAACAGGAATACCAGCATCCGTTGCCTCACGCATCGCCTGCCCCATAAGTCCTTCAGTACCTGATAGGTACACTTGAATGCCCATACGTGCGTCAGCAAGAATGCGCCGCAATCTAGAAACTGAAGATTCATAGGTTGGTTCAAAAAAATGAAATTTAGGATTAAGGGCTTCTAGTTTACTTTGGTAAGTATCACCAGTCCCTTTGACGACAAACATGATCTGTGCATTGTCAAAGAAGTCAGCAGGTACTTTCTTTGCTAAATCTAGAATAGCTTCTGCGCCTTCGGCATCAGCAATAAATAAATGAGAATTACTTTTGCGCGCCTCTAACGTTCCATATACAGGGCGGCTAGCGATTGTAGGTTCAATTACGGTTTTCACCATCGTATATTCTACCTTCGATACATATTTCCATAAAAAAGGTGCTAGCAATGAATGCTAGCACCATGTTTCTTAACCTTTTGCAGTACGACGTTTTTTATCTTCGTCGTAGAAAGGCATTGGATGCGCAATACAAGGAATATCCCCACTTTCATTTTTCACAATCAGTGATGTCCCCTTCACAGCACATTCAACAGGCATACGCGCGATACCAACAGAATGTTTGTTTAGGGAAGAATACATGCCACAAGTCACTATCCCAACTTGCTTGTCTCCTTGATATAAAGGTGCGCCTTCGTCCGCAGCTTCTGTGCCTTCTAATTTAACACCAAAGATTTTGAAGCGCTCTTTACCTTTAAGGCGGTAATGTTCTTCTGCACCACGGAAACCTGTTTTACCCGGCGAAACAGTGAAGTCCAAACCAAGTTCCCACAGAGTATCACCCGGTCCTTCATTTTCAAAAGGATACATTTGAGAGTTATCAAATGGATAGAATAACAAATAGCTTTCTGTACGAAGTAGATCCAATGTTGTGAAGCGTGACGGAATAATTCCCATCGCCGCACCTTCTTCTACGATACGATCCCAAATAGCTGGTGCATCTTGCGCACAACAGAAGATTTCATAACCACGTTCGCCAGTATATCCTGTACGTGAAATCATAACAGGCTTATCAAATAATGTTGTTTGCATGTGGTTGAAGTAATTTAAATTACGAATGCCTTCCACATGATTAGCAAGATATTCAACAGCCAATGGACCTTGAAGTGAAATATCATGAAGGTTGTCATCGAAACGTACAGAAACATCACGTCCAGCTGCTGCCATCGTCAATTGTTCATGGCCTTGACCAGAACCATGTACGACCATCCAAGAATTAGGCCCCATGCGATAGATCACACAATCATCTACAAATTTACCAGCATCATCCAACATACATGCATAAGAAGATCGACCCGGTTTAATTTTTTCTACATTTCGTGTGGTCGCACGGTCAATTACATGACTAGCATGCGCCCCAGTAATATGAACTTTTTTAAGACCAGATACATCCATAACACCAGCCTTCGTACGAATGGCTAAATATTCTTCCTCTTGATCTTTATCATAAGTCCAAGCGGTTCCCATACCGCTCCAATCCTCAAGGTTTGAGCCCATCGCACGGTGACGATCTCCTAATGCTGAAAATCTCCATGAAGCTGTCATTTTAAGTCCCCTTTATTAATTCGATGATTTGCACATCGATTTTATTATATAATTAGTCTTAATGGAACTATGACGGCATTTTATGCCGTATTCAATAAAAAAGTTTCCTCATAGGAAAAATAATTTAACACTAGAAAAAGCTTATAATTCATCTAAAACTATTCAAGATGTACAAATCACCATCGCTTTGATATGATTGTCATGAACGATGAAATTATTAAGCATAAAATTTGAGGAATGCATGGCTGCTCTAAATAAAATATCACGAGACATTCATGCACAGGCCGAAAAAGCCAACATGCTCATTGATGCTTATGGTTTTTATGTACAACATGTTTCCGCAACATTTCGATCTTTACCGTTCAGCTATACCGTAGGTTTACCTGATTATATCGGACATCCTGAAATCTTTATCATGAGCCTCCCTAAAGATGTGACCCTTCCCCTCCTCAACATACTCGTTGAAAAAATTCAAAATGGGGAAACAGTTACGCCGGGTACCGTGTTAACAGACGTTAGCAGTCAGCCGTGCATGCTGGTCCCTGCAAAAGAATCGGTAAAAACATCGCTACCATTAGAAGCCGTTGAACTTTGTACAGGCAAAACGGATTATGATGTGATGCAACTGGTTTGGTCGGATCACAATTCACGTTTTCCCCACCATCCAGATTTCGATACACATCTCAAATCACTACAGCCGGTCTATTCAAACATATCGATTTTGATGTAGTTTCCTATAACGTCATCAAACTACACGATAAACTTCTCAATAAAGATCTTTATCAAGAATTAGCTTCTTAAATGAGAACCGCTTTGTTGAAAAATTTGGCCATAGCCTTCAATTTTATCTTCAATACCAGCGCGACGAAGACTTCCCCACATCAGAGCTTGATTACTAGTCACAACAGGCTTTCCAACAATCGTTTCAATCTCTGCTGCGACTTCGGCAGTACGGATACCGCTACAGCTTAAAAAGATTGCATCCGCGTCTGGCTGATCAATTTCCAGCGCAAATTTCTTCCAATAATCCGGTGTGATACAACCAAACTCAATACCGTTTTCAACATTCAATCCTTGGATATCTAAGACCGCGAACCCTTTTTCTACAAGGAATTCAGCTTCGGTTGTATTGATTTCATCAAGGTAAGGCGTTCCCACAACCAGCTTCTTAACATTTAACGCACGCAATGCATCAACAACAGAAGTTACCAACGTCATAGGGCGTGTATAAGGCGCCCCTTTTAGAATTTCCGCCATGACGACATCTTCCCCATTGATGATCGATCCACTGGTGCAGCAATAACTGATCACATCCGGTTTCATATCTGGCTGCAGGCGCGACGCGGCATCCGCCATTGTTGCCAAATGCTGGGCTAAGGTTTCCTTCGTGGTGTAATCCTCTGTCTTCAAACGGGTCACATGAGCAGCCACCCCTTCGGGTAACATAGAATAAATATCATCTTCGGCGGCCAAATCCGTGGACATTAAGATAAAACCAAGCTTTGCCCGCCAATGTTTTCCCTTATCATATTCAGGGGTGCGTTTTTTAGATTTTATCACTTCACCAACTTTATACATTAGCTTCACCCTTTAATAATTATTAGGCTTAAAAATCAATCCCGTAACTTCATCATCAATACAACCAAAAGCAAATAATAATTATGCCAAACAAACAATCGGGAGTTCTGGATCTGCACGACGGCTTAACCAGATAGGTTGGTCTTCTGTGATCAGGATATTTTCTTCATGTACCATTTGTTTCCCCGGCGCAAACTCCATGCCCGGTTCTAACGTTAATACCATACCCGGTTCAAGTATCGTATGATCATGCGGGGTATGGGATGGGCCTTCGGTTAATTGAATACCAAGCCCATGACCCATGCGCCCCACGTCATTACCAAGGGCACCGCCTGCCTCTAGAACATTCCACATCGCGGCCCAGATATCACTGCATGTAGCACCCGGACGTGCCACATCAAATCCTGCATCTGTAGATTTATAAACGGTTTCATAAGCGCGCCTAGAGGCATCATCTGCCGTTTCAAATGCATAATTTCGATCAAAATCACAGAAATATCCATCATAGACAGTCCCTGTATCAATGATTAAGACATCCCCTTTTTCAAGGATGCGATCCGTCGGCCCCATGATGATATTATCATACCCACCTTGTCCTGAGGCCGAGATCAAATAGGGAGAATGATCCGCCCCACGATTTAATAAATCAATGCGTAAGCGTTTGCAGTTGTCTCTTTCACTTTCCCCTATCTTCAACAGATTGGGTAGATTTTGAAATGCTTGAGAGGTCACGTCACAGGTAAAATGAATTTTAGCAATTTCTTCTTTCGATTTCACATTACGCAAACTTTGAACAAGTTTTGTAGAATCGCCAATTTCTAATGGGCGAATGGTTTCGCATAGTTTTGCATAATCCCCCGCAGGCATACGAAGAAGGGTTTCATGCCCCAACATAACCCCAACCTTTCCACCTTTTGATAAATCCTTAAGACATTGTGCTAACAGTGTTATACCTTCATCATCGGGTCGAGGCGCAGGCCATGTTCTGATATCTTCAACCCATGTTGTGCGCATGCCTGCAGCCCCAATTTCTGGAATAATGGCAATGGGCTTCCCTTCTGCTGGAATAACCGTGAACCAAGGGCGCGTCGGGCTTTCCCAAAATTGGGTTAAGAACCCTGTAAAATAGCGTACATTAGGTTCAGTGGTTAGAAGTAAACTGTCAAACCCTTGTGTTTTCATCAGGGCTTGGGCACGTGCTACGCGACCTTCAAATTCTTTTACACTAAAACCACGCCGTGGCATTTTTACATTCTCAAAATCACTCATATCACTAGCCTTTACGCTTCGATTGTTTCTGGTGCAATGCCGACAATAGATTGGTAGATTTCAGGGTCTGTTGCCCCTTCTGTTCCAAAAACCAGAATACGAGAGTCATCATCTAAACCAAGCTGAGTTGCTATTTCTGGATTTTGACGCGCAGCAAGTGCTCCCGCCAAACCTGCAACCGCAGATTCACCCGCAACAAATGGTTTATCACCATTTACGCCATGTGCCAGCATCTTCATAACAGGGGCCACAAGTTCGTCCGTGATGGTCATAAAGTCACTGCATCCTGTTTTCAAAATAGCCCAACCAAGCCCTGAAACTTCACCGCATGAAAGGCCTGCCATTATGGTTTCTTCTTCAATATGTACATCCGTGATTTTATCGTTTACGCCGCTTTGAAACAGACAATCAGCACGATCAGGTTCGACAATAACAAAACGCGGCCGATCAGCCCCCATCAATTGCCAAAGATGCGCACAAACGGCCCCTGCTAAACCACCAACGCCACCTTGTATAAACACATGGGTCGGCAACGGGGAACCTTTCAATTGTTCTGAAATTTCTCTGGTCATGACGCTATAACCCGCCATCACATTCTTTGGTAATTCTGTATAACCTTCATAGGAAGTATCTGATACAACGAACCAGCCATGATCCGATGCAGCCTTCGCCGCCGCGTGAACAGATTCATCATAATTCCCATCAACCCAAACGACCGTCGCATCAAGATCTTCCACAGCCTTCGCACGCCCTTGGCTAACACCCGCATGCATATAGATGAAACAGTTACACCCAAATGTTTGGGCACCCCATGCGACAGAGCGCCCATGATTACCATCTGTTGCCGTTACAACTGTAATATCCTTGATAATGTCTGCATATTCACCTGAGGTCACATCATCTGCGGTGATCTTTTTGCCTGTTGTTTTACCAACTTCTTGGACCAACAAACGCAAAACAGAATAGGCGCCGCCTAAGGCTTTGAAACTGCCTAGGCCAAAACGTTGGCCTTCATGTTTATATAATATTGAGCCAAGAGAAGATTCTTTCGCTAGACCTGCAAGATTAAGCAGCGGCGTTTCTTGATAGCCATCCCATGTGCTAATCACATCATAGGCCGTATCAAACATCTCTTTACTTAATACTTCTGATTGGGTGTCTGAATATAGGCTCGCCTGATCATAATTTTCATTATGGTGAAAAGTCAGCGTCGCGTTTAAAAAAACATTCATTGTCATATCACTCTCATTTTTAAAATCAAATATCATTAAGGTTTTGGAAGTTGATCTTTGACAAGCTGCACCCAAAATTCGGCCCCTGTCGTTAGGATCTCATCATTGAAATCATAGTTCGGATTATGCAAACCGCAGCCACCGGGGCCACCGCCGCCATTTCCTAAAAATAAATAGCAACCCTGCTTCTTCTGAAGCATGAAGCCAAAATCTTCCGAAGCCATGACAGGGTCGCAATTAGATTGCGTTTTTTCTGACCCCACTATTTTTTCAGCGATGTTAGCTGCTATTTCTGATTCTTTTTTCGTATTGATCGTAGCCGCAAATTCACGGCTATAGGTAAAATCATAACTTGCCCCATGGGCCATACAAATGCCTTTAACGATTTCCCCCATGCGATCTTCGATCTGCTGTTGCATCTCTGGGCCAAAAGAACGTGTATCCCCCTTTAAGATCACTTGTCCCGGAATTACATTTCTTGTGCCATCGGTTAAAAATTCAGTAACGGAGATAACCGCATTGCTTAAAGGGTCAAAATTTCTGGCAACAATGGTCTGTAACCCCAAAACGATTTGCGATGCAATCACGATAGGATCAACCCCTAAGTGAGGCAGCGCCGCGTGCGTTCCTTTACCTTGTATCGTAATTTCAAAATTATCTTCACAAGCCATGATAGGTCCACTACGAACCCCAAAATGCCCCACGGGAAGGGAAGGCATATTATGCATGGCATAAATAGCATCTACGGGAAATCGTTCAAACAACCCATCTTCCATCATGCTTATGGCGCCACGGCCATGTTCTTCGGCAGGTTGGAAAATAAACACTACCGTCCCACTAAAACTTTCATCTTGCGAAAGGCGTTTGGCAGCACCCAACAACATGGAAGTATGCCCATCATGACCACATGCATGCATTTTTCCATCATGCATGGATTTATGTGGAAACTCATTAAGCTCTTGGATTTGTAGGGCATCCATATCTGCACGTAGGCCTATGGCATTTGTGCCACTTCCGCGTTTTAAGACACCAACAACCCCTGTTGCTCCAACATTTTCATGAACCTCAATATCAAAACCACGAAGAATATCCCCCACCATAGCTGCTGTACGTTCTTCTTCAAAACCTAGTTCGGGATGGCGATGAATATCATGGCGCCAATCGCGCATTTCTTGATCAAGTGATGCCATTTCAGATACCTCAATAGCCATAGCAGGCTTTTATAATGAATATATCTGCACTATAATTTAATTATGTAGCTTAATTTCCGACAATATATTGAAATTTGATATTTAATTCGTCACAATACTTCTAGTTTGAGACTTATTAAGGTGTAGGTAAAATTATGGATGATTTTGATTTAAAATTGCTAAGCTTGGTACAAGAGAATAACCGCTTAACCGCCGACCAATTAGGAGAGGAAGTTGGCCTTTCAGCTACTGCCTGTCAAAAGCGGTTAAAAAAACTTCGTGATAAAGGTGTAATAGCTAAAGATATAGCGGTATTATCTCGTGATGCGGTAGGCCAAAGAATCACGATGATTGTTGAGGTCACTCTTGAACGTGAACGCCCAGAATTCCTAGATCAATTCAAGAAAACCATGCAATCCACCCCAGAGGTAATGCAATGTTATTATGTAACGGGAAATGCAGATTTCATCATTATTTTAACAGCAAAAGATATGAAAGATTATGAAGATTTCACCCGACGTTTTTTCTTTCATAATTCTAACGTAAAACGTTTTCATACGAATGTTGTTATGGATGCTGTGAAGGTAGGGCTGAATATCCCCTTAAATTTCACAACCGACTAAAAAACCTAGTTCAGACCGTAACGATGTTTAATTTTTTCTATCACGCCTTGTTCTTTTAGTTTTTTTAACGACCCATTAAATCTTTCACGTAAGTCCACAGAACTTGGTAAGCCCTTAGGGAAACACACCGCGTAATCTTGGGATTTATATTCACTAAAGCTGCTAACAAAGTTAATTTCTTGTATCGCCTTGATGTAATTCAGCACACCATAATATCCATAGACAACATCTATTCGCTGATCTTGCAGCAATTTTAATGCGGTTTCTTCTGAATTGAAGCTAAGGTAATCAATGCCCTCACTCTTCAGGTCCGCTTCAAGATAATATCCGCTGATAACACCAACTCTTAAGCCGCGTAAATCTTCAAGTTTTTTAATAGATCGTTTCACAAAACTGCTACCATAAAAGAAGCCGTACCTTATGCGTCCTAAGGGGTCAGAAATTAAAAAATCTTTTTTCCTTTCTGACACAACTGCACAACCAAACAATGCAGAAGCCTTTCCAGAACGTGCTGTTTCTAGCGCGCGCTTCCAAGGGTAAAATTGAATAGTGGCCCCTACCCCCGCATCCGCACTAACCGCAGAAACAATATCGACACTGCTTCCACTAGGGGGTTGTCCCTCTGCATTAATCATATAGGGCGGGAAATGAATAGTCGCAAAAATAGCATCTTCAGCAATGGTAGGCGAAACGCCAACCATCAGAAAAAATGTAAGATATTTAAAAAAATTCAAATAGTTAGACAACAAACGCTTTACCATATCTAAATCTGCCATATAACTATTTATACAACAAGCTCAACTTTTAACTTTTAGAACCATTACAATTACCTAATATAAAACTTAAAAAAGTGACTAATTTTTATATGAAAACAGCAGATATTATTGTCATTGGCGGGGGAATTGCAGGAGTAAGTGCTGCCGCACGCCTTTCGAAAGAGGCCCGTGTTATTCTACTAGAACAAGAAAGTTCTATTGGCTATCATTCTTCGGGAAGATCTGCTGCTATCTTCATTCGAAATTATGGAAATGATACGCTTCGGGCCTTAAATGCAGCCAGTGCTCCTTTCTTAGAAAACCCTGAAGGCATATCCGAACATTCCCTTCTCTCTCCTCGCGGCGAATTAATTCTCGCCTCAGAAGAAGAAATCAGTGACTTTAATGAATATATGAAGGGTGCAACAACCATACAAGAGATCTCCCCTAAAGATGCCCTAAGCCTTGTTCCCATATT
>CBFCZA010000043.1:0-12232 GCA_965602285.1 uncultured Curvivirga sp.
TTGATCCAGATACAGGGATCATCACCACCAACCAAGCAAGCGGTACATTGGCAGTCACTGTCAATGCGGTTGCGGATGCGCCAACGATTGTAATTGGGGATAATGAAGTTACAGCTGTTGGTGATGATGGTTCTGATCAAACCTTAACTGGTACATCTGGTAATGATGAAATTTATGGAGGTGCCGGTGATGATAAGATTTCAGGTTCTGCTGGAAATGATTCATTATATGGTGATGTTTTTGATGGCATGGCCACCGCGTCATTGGATGTTTCTTCTGCATTGAAAGATGTAGATGGTTCTGAAAGCCTAAGTGTAAATTTAGCTGGTTTCGATACGAGCGCGATTTTGTATAATGATGCTGGCGATGTTTTCACGGGGGCCACCAATTATGATATGAGCGCAGGTCAATTAGACGGATTGGTTCTGACAGTTAATGTAGATACAGATAATTTTGATATTACTGTAACGGCAAAAGCGACTGATAGTGAAGCTGATGGAGAGGTTGCTACGCCAACCACTGATGATATAGCAGAAACTATTGCAACAATCAGTGTTGACGTTGAACATATGGCAGGTTTTGGTGATGATACGATTATTGGTGGTGCTGGTGATGATTATATCGAAGGCAATGATGGTGATGATCAACTTCGTGGTGATGGTGATGCTACACTTGGCGATAATCTGATCGTGAATGGTGAATTCGAAGCTAGCACGGATGGTAGCTGGGATACATTTGAGAATATTGAAGGATGGGAAGCAACAGCTGGTCTGATTGAAATTCAAGACCAAGGCCATGGCGGAACACCAAGTTCAGATGATAGCTTCCTTGAACTAGATTCTCACGGTGCGAATTCTAATGCTACTGTTGTTCAGACTGTCAATCTTGGCGAAGGTGGTAATTTCCAATTAGACTTCCAATATTCTGGACGTGATAAAGGGTCTTTAGAATCTGAAGAAACAAGCGACTTCTCTGTCTCTATTGCCAATTCAGATGGTGAAATTGTTTGGACGCAGTCCTATGAAGATGTTGATAAAGGTTGGCAAGATGCGTCTTTCGTTATTGAAGGTCTTGATGGCGGTGAACATACGTTAATTCTTCAAGGTTTGGGTTCTGATGATACATATGGTGCTTTGATTGATAGTGTTTCCTTGCGTAGTACTGATCAAGTAGGAGATGACACGATTCACGGCGGTAAAGGCGATGATATCATTGTTGGTGAAGCTGGTGATGATATTGTCACTGGTGGTGTTGGTGATGATATCATTATCGGTGGTGAAGGCCGTGACTTTATCATCGCAGGCGAAGATACAGGTGAAGTTTCCTTCGGATCGACTGAGGCTGGTTGGTATAAAGATGGTGAACTTTCTGATCTGATTTATAAAACTGAAGAGATTACTACATCAAAAGAATTTAATTATTCAGATGCGAGTCGAAATGCAAACGGCAATGGTAAAAATACATTAGTCGTTGAAACTTTAGAAGAAGCTCTTGAAATTGAAAATGGTGAAAATCATGATGATGGTGATTTGGTCTTCAAAAATGTGAATAATGCAGTATTCAACGACCTTGGCTCTGGCGATGAAATGTTTGTTATTACCCAAAACTCTAATGATGCGACAATCAATTTAGGAGAAGGTGATAATATCATGATCTTTGCAAGGGATCCTGGTAAAAATATGAACTTAACAGCGGGTGATGGTGACGACCTTCTTATTCTGTCTGGAGATAAAGACACTTATGATCTTTCTGGTTTAGTTGAAGACAGCAATGGTGTGTTCTCAGGTGAAATTGGAAGTGTGACTGGAAACATGTCGTTGAATGTCAGTAACTTTAACACCATTCAATTCGGTGATGAATATATTGGTGATGGTGGTCTCGTTGAAACAACAACTACAGTTGAAACAACAGAAATTGACGTAAGTGCGATGGAAGCTTCAGGTGCAACTTATATGGAAGAAGAAATTACTTTAGATGAATTCGAAACTGGTGATCAAATTTGGGGTGGTAATTCTGATGCTGTCGTAGGCGATTGGTTAAGTGACCTTGATACTGATGGGGCGGGCGAAGGTGATGCCCAACAAGATCTATTCTTCTTTGCTGAAGGCGACGGGGTAGATACTATTCATGATTTTGAAGTTGGCACAGACCAATTGATTATCAGTGGGTATGAACAAGACGATATGCTTATATTTGCTGATGGGGATGATACAATCATTAAACTTGGTGATGAAGGCGATGCATTGAAACTTGTTGATGTTGATGCGGATGTCTTTGGGGCCAACAGTAATATTTCTGAGTTTGACGCAGATGCGGATGACAGTGGTGCATTAAGTGCTTCTGAAATCATGGATATGAAAGATGATCTTTTCAAAGGTGAAGGCGAGGAACGTGGCGCAAATGATGCGGATGTTGTCCTTGTTGATGCTGTTGAAATAGACTTGAACTTTGAAACTTCCGAAGAACCTCCTGCCTCATAGCCCCTCTGGTAGGTTGGTTTGGAATGAAGGTGGCGATCAATTTGTTTGGTCGCCACTTTTTATTTAAGCTGAAATTATACTTTTCTTATATGATAATTCTTATGAAATGTTGCGTTGGGCGACGAATGAGTAGAAAATAAAAAAGGAATAGATATAATTTGATATAAAAGCTACCTTCTTAGTAGGATAGGATGTTTCCTTTTGGTGGAACGCCCTCTGAATTCTTAAGGAAATTGATGTTTTGTGGAGAGCCTTCTGAGTGACTGATGACATAACGGATAAAGATGATGCGAAGCCAAAAGCTGTTAAAAGCGTTTCTTCTGTGAAAGAAGAAACTGGCGAAGAAGTATTGATGAAAATCCGAAAGGCTGTTTTAGAATCAAAAGAACAGAAAGAAAAATCTGTAACCCTTTTGGACTCCAAACCACCAATAGATGAGAACGCAACGACAGCATCAAAAGAAGATCCCGTTTTACTCAAAAAAAGCGAAGAAAGATCAATCGCTGCAGGTGATGAAGAAGAGGAAATTCAATTCTCTGCTAAGGCATCAGAGAAGGTGACTGCTGCTAAAGCGACATCTAAAAAAACTATCCCAAAAAGGGTGGCTGCGAAAAAAAGCTCAAGCAAAAAACCGGTGGTTCAAAAAAGTTCTGGGAAAGTGCCGCCTACACAACCTGTTGCGAAAGAAGCTGAAGTTAGCGCATCTTCAAACACCGATGAAGAAATTTCTTTTACTGCGAAGAAAGAGCCACCAGAGCGACGTGATAATGATGATCGTCGAGATGAAGTACGTGATTTAAATGATAGAAGAGGTGGCCCTCGATGGCATATAAAGCCCAATAGCAGTCAAAATGACGACCCGTTATTAGGCTGTCTTACTATTTTATGTACTTTGTTGGATCGACCCATTTCGGCCAATGCATTAACTGCGGGCTTGCCCCTAGAAGATGAAGGCCATTTGACGCCTGATCTTTTTGTGCGTGGCGCGGAACGTGCGGGTATTTCTGCGAAAATGCAGAAGCAAAAATTAGAATCAATTAGCCGATTGACATTACCATGTGTGGTTCTGTTAAAAGGGCAACGTGCGGCGGTGCTGTCGCGCATTTCCAAAGCAGGCAAGGCGACTATCTTACTCCCTGAAATGGGGGCTGGTAGTCAAGAAGTTAGCTTTGATGATCTTAACAAGTCATATGTGGGCTATACTATTTTTGCCCGTCCGGAATTCCAATTTGACAGCCGGGCGAAAGATGACCGAATTGAAGATCCTAAGAACTGGTTTTGGGGAAATATCTTTACCTCTTGGCGGTTATATCTTGAAGTGATGGTTGCAGCGTTGTTGATCAACTGTTTTGCAATCGCTAGCCCCTTATTTGTGATGAATGTTTATGATCGGGTTGTACCTAACTTTGCCGAAGAAACTTTGTGGGTTTTGGCGATAGGGGTGGCAATCGTCTTTGGGTTTGATTTTATATTGAAACTGCTACGCGGATATTTGGTGGATGTTGCAGGAAAGACGGCGGATACCCGCATCGCGGCGCGATTATTCCAACAAATGTTGGGTATGAAGATGGCCGATCGACCCCAATCGGCTGGTGGATTAGCCAACTCAATGCGTGAATTTGAATCCTTGAGAGAATTTTTTACATCTAGTACTTTAGCGAGTTTAATAGATTTACCCTTTATTTTCCTATTCTTATCTATCATTTATGTCATTGGTGGTGGCTGGATTGTCATGGTACCATTTTCCATTGTGATCATCGTCGCTATCGTTGGTTTATTGATGCAAATTCCGATGCAACGGGTGGTGAAGGATACGCACCGTGAAGCGCAACAAAAGCACGCTATTTTAGTTGAGGCAATTACGGGAATAGAAACCATTAAATTGGCTTCGGCTGAAAGTCGGATGCAACGTGCATGGGAAATTTTTACCAGTCGTACAGCACGCTCTTCTATGTTGGCGACCCGCTGGGCTCAATTGGCTATGAATTTTTCTGGTATGTCGATGCAGATGGTGACTGTTGGTGTCGTCGTTGTTGGTGTTTATCAAATTCAATCTGGTAATCTGACTGTAGGGGCGTTGGTTGCTTGTACAATTCTTTCTGGTCGGGCACTTTCGCCATTAGGGCAGATAGCAGGAATTGCCACACGCTTCCATCAAGCGAAACAGGCATTGAATTCATTAGATGAAATGATGCGTACCCCCGTAGAAAGACCTAAAGGACGCAACTTTGTTCATCGGACGAATTTTGATGGTAATATTGAATTTAAAAATGTTGGTTTCTCTTATCCCGGTGCACAAACAGAAGCATTGAAAAATGTAAGCTTTTCTATCAAGGCAGGTGAAAAAGTTGGTCTGATTGGACGCATTGGTTCCGGCAAAAGTACGGTAGAGCGTTTGATTTTAGGCCTCCATGATCCAACAACGGGTGCTGTGATGATGGATGGTACGGATACACGCCAAATTGATCCTGCAGATTTACGTCGAAATATTGGTGTCGTGGCACAAGATGTCTATCTCTTCTTTGGATCGATAAAAGAAAATATTGCCCTTGGTGCACCCCATGTGGATGATGCAGCAATCCTTCGTGCAGCTCGTATTGCTGGGGTTGAAGAATTCGCATCCAAACATCCTATGGGATTGGATATGCCCGTTGGGGAACGTGGGGCTAATCTGTCTGGTGGTCAACGCCAAGCTGTATCTGTTGCGCGATCTTTATTGCTTGATCCACCGATTTTGGTGATGGATGAACCGACAAGTTCTATGGATAATACATCTGAAAGTCGGTTCAAATCCCGCTTAAGTACTGTATTGGGGAATAAAACTTTATTGATGGTAACCCATCGCGGTTCGCTTATGACATTGGTTGACAGATTGATTGTTGTTGATGGTGGAATCGTTGTCGCTGATGGCCCAAAAGAAGCCGTCATGGAAGCCTTGGCCAGTGGTCGTATTCAAACGGCAAAAGACTAGGGGTGATAGAATATGTCCAGTAGCAGAAATTGGGAAAAAGATATCGCAGAAAGCGAGATGGGCCCTTTGGCACAAGCTGGGGCGCGTCGTGTTGCCCATATATTGTTGTTCAGCATTCTTGCTTTTTTCGTATGCTTTATCACGTGGGCCTATAATGCCGAACTAGATGAAGTGACGCGCGGGGAAGGTAAGATTATCCCCACAGGACAAACTAAAGTGGTTCAGCATTTAGAAGGTGGTATCATATCAAACATTATGATCCGCGAGGGTATGGTCGTCGAACAGGGACAGGTATTACTTCGGATTGAAAATAAAGTAGCAGAGGCGGCTTTAGGTGAAAAACGAAAGCAATATTTGAACTTAATAGCACAAGCAGCCCGCTTAACCGCAGAGGTTCGAAACCTTAAAGAAATCACCTTTCCTAAGGAAGTTTTGACTGATGCCCAAGCGATTGCCAAACGTGAAAATCTTTTATTCAAAGCACGTCGCAGACAACTTTCAAATCAATTAAACCTACTTGAAAATCAGTTGCGTCAAAAACGACAAGAACTAAAAGAGTTATCCTCTAAAGTTGATCAGTTGAATAAGACAAGAGCAGTTACGCAAGAAGAATATAATCTGGTAAAACCATTGGTGGATATGGGCGCGTCTCCTAGGCTGGATTTATTACGTGTAAGTCAAAAACTTGCAGAACTTGATGCAGATATAGATGGTGCAACGAGGGCTATTCCACGGACAAAGACCCAAGAACAAGAATCGAAACAAAGAATTTCTGAAAAGAGACAAGGGTTCAGGACAGAAGCACAAGAGCAGTTAAATCTAGTGCAGGTTGACGCGACCCGCTTGTTACAAGATATTTCTGCGGGTGTTGATCGTGATGTACGTACGGATGTACGTTCACCTGTCCATGGTATCGTGAAACAAATATTAAAAAACACTATTGGTGGGGTCGTACGCCCTGGTGATAATTTGGTAGAGATCGTACCATTGGAAGACACCTTGTTAGTTGAGGCTCGTATTCGCCCCGCTGACCGTGCACAATTATGGCCAGGGTTACCTGCTGTGGTTAAAGTTTCTGCATATGACTTTGCAATTCATGGCGGATTAGATGCTGTGTTGACGGATATCAGTCCCGATACCATTACGGATGAAAAAGGTGAAACCTATTATCGTATCCGTTTACGCACAGATCAAACATCCCTTGGCGAAGATAAACCTATTCGAACGGGTATGACGGCGACCGTTGATATTTTAACAGGTCAAAAAACTGTGTTGGATTATATCTTAAAGCCTATTTTAAAAGCCAAACAAAACGCCCTTCGTGAGAGGTAAAGTCTAAATGCAAGACCCATTTAACGCATTCATTGATTCTGATTGGGTGGCTGCACCTACAAACGACGGTCCTCTTAGTGGAAAAAGTTTCGCGGTAAAAGATATTTACGATTTAAAAGGCCATACATGTTCCTTTGGAAATCCAGACTGGCTAAAAACCCATGGGCCGGCCACGAAGAATGCACCTGTTGTAGAAAAACTTCTGGGGGCAGGTGCAAATGGGAAAGGGGTAACACATACGGTTGAGATGGCTTTCTCTTTGATTGGTCATAATCCTCATTATGGAACGCCTATTAACCCCAATGCGTTGGATTGTGATCCAGGAGGGTCCAGTAGTGGTTCTGCATCTGCTGTGGCGGGAAGCCTTGTTGATTTTGCCTTAGGTTCAGATACGGGCGGCAGTGTCCGTATTCCCGCAAGCCATTGTGGAATTTATGGGTTGCGCCCTACACATGACCGTATCCCTTTGGAAGGGATTTCCCCTCTTGCGCCAAGTTTAGATACAATCGGTTGGTTCGCACGTGATCCAAAATTACTGCGCCAAGTTGGGCAAGTTTTGTTGCCGGATTGGAAAACGCCGAATGAAAAAATAAAACTTCTCTACCCCGTAGAACTTTGGGCACAAACCAAACCAGAAGTGAAAGCTGCTTTTGAACCGGTTCTTAATATTTTCACAGAGTTATTTGGCCCAATTGAGGATGCGGAATTGACGATCAATAATAGCCAAATAGAAGATTGGTTCATGCCGTTTCGTGATGCACAAGGTTGGGAAATTTGGCAAAGCCATAAGGACTGGGTCACTCAGGCAAAACCTAGTTTTGGTCCGGGTGTTTCAGATAGAATGGAATGGGTATCAACGATTACAGAAGCACAGCGTGACGCCGGAACTGCTATAAGAGAAAGTGTCTCTGAACATTTACATTCTTTGTTAAAAGATGGGGCTTTGATGGTCTTCCCTACATCTCCTGATGGTGCCCCTTATCGGGATCTAGATACAGAAGGTATGGAAGCGTTTCGCTATAATGCGTTACGTATGACAAGTGTATCTGGTTTAACCAGAACGCCACAAATAACGTTACCATTTGGGCAAATAGATGGACGTCCTATCGGTTTGTCATTCCTAGGATGGCGTGGTGCGGATGAGAAGTTATTAGCTTTGGCCGAAGCCATTGGCGGGCTTGCCAATAATGGGCAAGCCCCGATTACAGTATAAGCTTTAGATTTATAGCTGATATTGAATCAATGAATGACAAGGTGCGTCCATTTCATCACGACCACCAAGGCCTTCCAATTCAATGATGCAGGCTACTGCAGCTACTTCTGCGCCAACTTTCTTAGATAGATCAATAGCGGCACGCATTGTACCACCAGTGGCAAGCAAATCGTCAAGAATGACAACTTTTTGCCCAGCTTTGATTGCATCAGCCTGAATTTCTACTGTGTCTGTGCCATATTCAAGGTCATACACATGTGAAATTGTCTCACCCGGAAGTTTTCCCTGCTTGCGGACCATGGTAAAACCAATACCTAACTCCAGTGCCAGCGGGGCCGCCGGTAAAAAACCGCGAGATTCAATGCCAATAAGTAGATCTGGCTTGATCGGTTCGATAATCTCTTTTAATTGTTGTACACATTCTTTCCACGCATCAGCATGGGCAAGAAGAGTTGAAATGTCATAAAAAAGAATTCCGGGTTTAGGGAAATCTGGAATGGTTCTTATATGGTCGCGAAGGTCCATGGACGTATCTTCCTAGTAACATGTTTGTAAACTGATGATAAGCTACCTATGTTGGAGTTGATTTGCAATATTTCAACAGCTGAGAATTTTAATAAAATGGATGATGCCCTTTAATGAAAAATACGTTTTTAAAATTGTCCAGCTTTGTGGTCTTATTATTATTGGTTTTAGGGCCTGTAACCAGCTTTGCTGAAACCTCTGCAGATCAAAAACTACCATTGATTGTTGCAACCGGAGGATCTGAGGGCGACCATTTCCAAGTGGGAGAGATTATCTGTCGAATTGCGAAAAAGGGCGCCTTGAAAAATGATAGGGCTTGTCGTCGTATTTCAGGGCGTTCGATTGAAAATATTTATAGTCTGCGCCGTGGTGATGTTGATTTCGTCATTTTACCAACAGATTGGCAAGAACGTAGCTATACGGGATCTGCCCTCGTCGAGTTTCCAAACGGTCCTTATGATCATTTACGTAAAATATTCTCTCTTAGCGCTGAATATTTCTCAATCTATGTTCGGAAAGAATCTACAATTCGATCGTTTTTAGATTTAAAAGATCAACGCGTTAATTTTGGGGTATCAAGTTCGGAGACGCGAGAACTTATTGATCAAATATTAGCTCAAGCAAAAATGACATATAGTGATTTCAAGTCGGTAGATGAATATTCACCTCTGGCGCAAATAACAGCACTTTGTGAAGAAAAAATCGATGCGATTTCTTTTAAGATAGGACATCCTAGTTTTGCCTTGAAAGAAAAGATGAAAGAATGTGATCTACGGCGCATTATTGATTCTATATTATTTGTTGTAAGAGGCAAAGATATATTTCATGGTTTTGTAAATGGCAAAAATGCATATGCAGTGGTTGGTTTAGCGGGAAAGGCTGGTACAGCCGAAGAAGCAATGGCATTTGGATTATCGCTAGGTTCTGGATTGGTGACATCGGCTGATATGGATGCAAATCTTGTATATAAGCTCGTAAAATCTACATTCAATCATCTTGAAAATTTCAAAAAAATGCACCCATCTCTTAAAAGGCTTACAATTGAAGAAATGATAAAAGATGGCGGTTCTGTTCCTTTTCATGAAGGTGCATTACGCTATTATAAAGAAAAAGGCTGGAAATAGCAGCTTTATTGATTTTATGTACGGTTCAGCTTATGAAAAGAAGATGAACAATGACTGGAAAAGTGGATGAAAAAGCATATTGAGCACGGTGCAGTTGATCTTGGGAAGCAAGATATATCTAAATTCTTAGACAAGTTAAAATCCGCGCATGTATTATGTGTTGGTGATGTGATGTTAGATCGTTTCTGCGAAGGGGCTGTGGAGCGTGTTTCACCTGAGGCCCCCATTCCAGTGCTTCGTATAACTCATGAAGAATCCCACCTTGGCGGTGTTGGTAATGTCGTGCGCAATTTATCTGCCCTTTCAGTGAAAACAACATTGATCACCGTTGCGGGTGATGATGATGCTGCCCATGAGGTGGAGCGATTAATTGCAGTACAAGAACAAGTGGATGCGAAGTTAATTCGTTTAAAAGATCGCCCAACAATCATCAAAACGCGGTTTGTCTCTGGTGGGCAACAATTGTTGCGTGCTGATAAGGAAACGCCCCTAGGTTTAACGGCAAAAATAGAAGATGAAATTTTGTCCTATGTTGATCAATCTATATCTAATGTCGGGGCAGTGATCTTATCAGATTATGGTAAGGGTGTTTTATCTGATGGGTTGATTAAAGCCATTATTGATCGGGCGCAGGCAATGAATGTTCCTGTGATGGTTGATCCAAAAGGCGTTGATTTTAGCTGTTATGCTGGCGCATCCATTTTAACGCCGAATAGATTAGAGCTTTCTAAGGCTGCTGATCTACCTGTTAGCAATGATGAAGAAGTTATCGCAGCCTGTCAGAAGTTAGTGAAAAAGTGCCATGTGGGTGGTTTCCTTGCAACCCGATCTGAACAAGGGATGAGCCTTATCGCTGAAGGACAAGATACACATCACTTGACCGCAAGGGCGATAGAGGTATTTGATGTAGCTGGTGCGGGCGATACGGTCATTGCGGCCTTTTCTGCAGGTGTAGCAGCAGGTCTTCCCATGAATGATGCTGCATGGCTTTCTAATGTGGCGGCAGGGATCGTTGTGGCAAAAGTGGGAACTGCCGTGGCCTATCCGGATGAAATTTTATCATCGGCCCATAATGATCGCTGGCAGGAAGGGGAAGATAAAGTCGTATCCCTTGATACTGCGATTGAACGTGCACAGCGTTGGCGTCAACGTGGGTTACAAGTAGGCTTTACAAATGGTTGTTTTGATCTGTTACATCCGGGCCATATATCATTGATTGAACAAGCTGCAAGCAAATGCGATCGTTTGATTTTAGGTTTGAATAGTGACAGCTCAGTGAAACGTTTGAAGGGGGAAAGTCGCCCTATACAAACGGAAGTGAGTCGCGCGACGGTTCTTGCATCTTTAGCAAAAGTTGCAATGGTCGTTATTTTCAGTGATGAAACACCCATTGAATTGATATGTGCATTAAAGCCTGACGTCTTGGTTAAGGGTGCAGATTATACAGTGGATACCGTTGTTGGTGCGAAAGACGTCCAAAGCTGGGGTGGAAAAGTCGTGTTGGCCAACCTTGTTCAAGGCCAATCTACGACAAGTACCATCGAGAAACTATCGTCTTAAGCATAAAGGCTGGTTACAGGTTATTTTCAGTTAACCAAGATTTTATGCGTTCAGCAGAAAGTGGCTTTGCCACAAGGAACCCTTGCACAAAATGACACCCTAAATTTGTAAGAAGAGTATGCTGATCTAATTCTTCAACACCTTCTACAACAATATTCATACCCACATTATGTCCCATTTGAACAATGCTTCTGACTAATTCTGCATCACGAGGTTCACGGGTTATATGTTCTATGAAAGAACGATCAATTTTCAACGTATCGAAACTGTAATTGCGGATATAGGATAGGGATGAATAGCCGGTTCCAAAATCATCAATACAAATCTGTATGCCCATGCCTTTTATGGCATCAAGAATTTTTATTGTATCGCCCATACTTTTAATAAGAAGGCTTTCAGTGATTTCTATTTTTACATTATCACCATTTAATCCGGCATCTTTTAAGCCTATTTCTAGATCTGAAATAACATCCTGATTTTCAAATTGAACGGGCGAAAGGTTGATTGCCATTGTCATGTGGCGCATGCCGGGCCGTAACTTATGCCATTCTGCAAGTTGCCTCATGGATTTTTTAATCACGGATTGGGTGATTTCACGAATGAGCCCTGTTGCTTCTGCGACAGGAATGAAGGTGTTTGGCGGGATTAAACCTTGTTCTGGATGGTTAATTCTTGCGAGGGCTTCAAAACCAATTGGCTTGCCACTTTCAGATTCAATAACTGGTTGATAGTGGACTTCGATCCAATCTTCTTCTAGGGCTTGCCTGATGATTTTTTCATATTGAACAGATACTATTAATTTTTCATGTAATTCGCTATGGAATTCTTCAATCGTTGCAGTACTAGATGTTTTGGCTTCACGTAATGCAAGGGATGCATCCCTTAATAAGCTTTCAGCACTTATCTCTTCATTTGTGAAGCTGCGCCGAAGACCAAGGTTTGTATCTAAGCGAGTCGGATCACCATTTTCTAACTTAATTGGGTCTGAAACGATTGTACGAATTTTTTCTAACCGGTTTGTTAGCGA
>CBFCZA010000044.1:0-12231 GCA_965602285.1 uncultured Curvivirga sp.
GATGTATTTCTAAATGAATTAACCAAGGCTGGTACCACAACGGCGGCTGTCTATTGTACTGTTCACCCACAATCAGTTGATGCGTTTTTTGAAAAGTCTGAACAGCTTGGAACTCGTATGGTTGCGGGTAAAGTATGTATGGATCGAAATGCACCTGATTATCTGGTTGATAGCCCACAATCCGCCTATGACGATAGTAAATCATTAATTGAAAAATGGCATAATAAAGGACGCAACCTTTATGGAATTACGCCGCGGTTTGCCCCAACTTCGACACGTGATCAGTTAGAAGCATTGGGTGCCTTGCGTCAGGAATTTTCAGATGTGTATGTTCAAAGTCATGTTTCGGAAAACCTTAAAGAAATTGAATGGGTTAAAGCCCTTTTTCCTGAGCGAAAAGGCTATTTAGATGTGTATGACCATTATGGCCTAACGGGGGCACGAAGCATCATGGGGCATTGCATCCATTTAACCGATGATGAATGGGCAAGTATGCGCGAAAGAGGAACTATCGCTTCCTTCTGCCCCACATCCAACCTGTTCATCGGAAGTGGTTTGTTTGATTTGGAACGAGCTACTATAGGCGCGCAGTCTGTGCCAACGTCTATTGCATCGGATGTTGGTGGGGGCACGAATTTATCCATGCTGGTGACCTTGAACGAGGGGTATAAAATAGCCCAGATGCGTGGGTTCTCTTTAAGCTCAACACGGGCATATTATATGGCAACCCGTGGTGGCGCAGAGGCCTTAGGTCTTGATGATAAAATTGGTTCAATTGAAGTTGGGATGGAAGCAGATCTGATTGTCATGGATTTGAAATCTACCAATTTAATTGATTTTAGAATGCAGAAGGTAAATTCCATTGAGGAAGCTCTTTTTGTACAAATGATCATGGGTGATGATCGGGCGATTGAGGCCACTTATGCCCATGGTAAAATAATTCATAAAAAATAAATTATGCTGATATAATAACACAATAAAAACGGGATAGCAGAATGTCAAAATCGAGCGAGTTATTTGCAAAATTACCTAAGGCCGAATTACATCTTCATATTGAAGGCAGTTTTGAACCTGAATTGATGTTCGAAATAGCAAAGCGAAATCATGTCGATTTACCTTATAAGTCTGTGGAAGAGATTAGGGCGGCTTATGAATTTTCAAATTTGCAGGATTTCCTAGACATTTATTATGCGGGCATGTCTGTATTGTTACATGCACAAGACTTTTATGACCTTACCATGGCATATTTAAAACGGGTGAATGCGGACAATGTTTCCCATGTTGAAATATTCTTTGACCCGCAAGGGCACACAGAACGCGGTGTTTCATTTGATGCGGCCCTTACGGGCATTCATTCTGCACTTGAAGATGGACAAGAAAAATTTGGAATTAGCTTCAAATTGATCATGAGTTTCTTGCGTCATATGTCCGAAGAATCTGCATTGGCAACTTGGGATGAGGCCCATCACCATTTGGCTTTGATTGATGGCGTAGGTTTAGATTCTTCTGAATTGGGGCATCCACCTTCTAAGTTCAAGAATGTTTTTGCCAAGGCAAAAGAAGCAGGCCTTAAATTAGTTGCACACGCAGGTGAAGAAGGACCCGCCGAATATGTTTCTGAATCCTTAGATATTCTAAAAATTGATCGGGTTGATCATGGAAACCGTTCTTTAGAAGATGAAGACCTCGTGCACCGTTTAGCACATGATCACATTACATTGACTGTATGCCCTTTATCTAATTTAAAGCTTTGTGTGGTTACTGATATGAAAGATCACCCGTTACGTATCATGTTACAAAAGGGATTAGCCGCGACTATTAATTCAGATGACCCATCCTATTTTGGTGGGTATTTGAATGATAACTTTAATGCCGTTGATGACGCGTTAGGTTTGACCATTGAAGAAACTGTTCAACTTGCCCGAAATAGCATTACAGGAAGCTTTGCGGGCACTAAACGCCAACGTGAACTCCTTCAAAAGATAGAAGAGATATCCTCTCCCTATTTGCATCTTAATAGTTAGGCGATAAGCTGTACTTATTCCCAAGGCGGTGGGTTTTTTATTTCAGCTACAAGGAAATCAATGAATACCCGCAATTTCGGGGCAACATGTTTTCCTTGGGGATAAAGAACTGAAATAATATTGTCTTGCGGAACATGTTCCTCAAGGAATGAGACTAAACGCCCTGATTTAATATGTTCCCCAACTTCCCATTGTGATTTCATAACGATACCACAGTCGGCTAGGGCCCAATCAAGTAAAACATCGCTGTTGTTGGTATCCAAATCACCTTTTACTGCGACATGTTGTGGCGCGCCATCAATCATAAGGCGCCACTTGAATTGTTTAGATCCGGGGAAACGAAGTAATAAGCAATTATGGTCCAATAATTCCTGTGGTGTTTTGGGGGTGCCATGTTTTTCAAGATATTCTGGCGTGGCACAAATATAACGATGATCTTTTGCTAACTTACGTGCCATGAGGCTAGAATCTTCTAAGGTTCCAATACGAACCGCTAGGTCAAATCCATCTTCAACTAGATTAATCAGGCTTTCTGTTAAATGAAGCCGTGGATCTACTTGGGGGAACTCTTTTATGAATTTTGGGATAAGGGGGGCAAGATATCGCCGCCCAAAAGATACCGGTGCTGTGATTTTAAGAAGGCCACTTGGGCTTTCCCTAGATTCCGTTAGTGCTTGTTCTGCCTTTTCAACCTCATCCAAGATACGCAGGCAATGGCCGTAATAGATCTGCCCTTCTTCGGTTGTGTGAACCTTCCTTGTTGTTCGGTTTAATAACCGAACACCTAGGCGCGCCTCAAGTCTTTGTAGGCGATGGCTTACAACAGCGGGGGACATACGCAATTCTCTACCAGCAGCCGAAAGGCTTCCTTGATCCACGACACGAACGAAAACAATTAAATCAGAAATATCAGTCATCACTTATTATTAAATTAATTTTGAAAGAGAATAAAGAGTTTATACTATTTTTTGTTTAATTTTTTTCAGGCATGATGAAGACATTATAAGAATAACTAATACTATTAATAAGAAATTATAATATTAAACGATTTATTTTAAAAAAAATACAAAAGGATTTTCCCATGCTGGTACATACTCATTTATTCACACCCGGTCCGACAAATATGCCTGAAGCTGTTCGTCAGGCTGTAAATGTACCATTGGAAGATCATCGTGCGCCAACATATCCAACATTGTTAAAACCATTATTAGAAGATTTAAAAACAGTTTTCCGTACTGAAACGGGACGTGTATTCGTATTTACGGGTTCTGGAACAAGTGGCTGGGAAGCTGCAATGATGAATTGTTTGAATCCAGGCGATACGGTTTTGACATCCACCTATGGGCAATTTTCTGTCTTATGGTTAGAGATGGGGAAACGTCTAGGCCTAAATATGGAAGTTATTGAAGGAGAGTGGGGCGAAGGGGCGGATGCTTCTGCTTATGCAGAACGTCTTGCAGCAGATACTGAAAATAAGATTAAGGCTGTACTTGTTTGTCATAATGAAACGGCAACAGGGGTTGTTAGTGATATTCCCGCTATTCGCAAAGTTCTTGATGATGCTGATCATCCTGCGTTGTTGTTTGTAGATGGGGTAAGTTCCATTGGTTGCCTTGAGTTTCGTATGGATGATTGGGGCGTTGATGCTGCTGTTTGCGGTTCACAAAAAGGTTTTATGATGCCTACAGGGCTTTGCATTTTAGGCATGAGTGCTAAGGCTATCAAAGCATCTGAAACAGCCACAAATCCACGAGGATATCTAGATTTCGGCCAAATGATCGCTAGTAATGATACGGGCTTCTATCCATATACCCCTGCCACAACGCTTATCTATGGCCTCAAAAAAGCTGTTGAAATGCTTCTTGAAGAAGGTTTGGATAATGTGCATGCACGCCATAAACATCTTGGGGATGGTGTCCGTGCGGCTGTAAAGGCGTGGGGATTAGAACTTTGTGCCAAAACGCCTGATGTTTATTCCGACACGGTAAGCGCCATTGTTGTTCCTGACGGGATAAATAGTGCTGATGTGCTTGATATTGCATTTAATAAATATAATTTATCATTAGGGGCTGGCTTGACGAAAGTTGCGGGTAAAGTTTTCCGTATTGGTCATATGGGTGCTGTTGATGAACTTATGTTATTGGGTGCCATTGCAACGACAGAGATGGTTTTGCTTGATTTAGGTGTTGAATTAACAGCAGGAAGTGGCGTTGCTGCGGCAAGTGAAGTCTATAGAAATCGCTAAGTTTCAAAAATTCCCATAAAAGCTTTGAGATAACTTCAAATATTACTTAAAAGAAATATTAGAAGTTATGGGTTATAAGAGTCTAAACAATAACCAAGGGGAATTGCATGTTTGATATTAATTACGCTGAATGGGCCAACTTATTGATACGTTGGCTCCATATCACAGCAGGGATTGCGTGGATCGGTTCATCATTTTATTTTGTGTTCACAGATAATAGTCTTGAACCAAGTAAAGATATTAGCCCAAAGGCAAATGGTGAAACATGGCAGGTTCATGGTGGTGGTTTCTATCACATTGTGAAGTATCTTGTGGCACCTGATAAAATGCCTAAGATTTTACATTGGTTCAAATATGAAGCATATTTCACTTGGATTTCAGGTTTTGCCCTATTAGCTGTTGTTTATTATTGGGGGGCTGAAGCGTTCCTAATAGACAAAGAAGTCATGGATTTAACTGTTGCGCAGGCTATTTTCCTAAGCATCGTGGGGCTTGGACTTGGTTGGGTTGTTTATGATGCCTTATGCCGTTCTTCTTTAGGGGAAAATCTAGGCCTCCTTTTAATTATTGTTCTTGGCTTTGCGGTATTCACTGCGTGGGCTTTTGGGGAAATCTTCTCTGGTCGTGCAGCATTCCTTCACGCGGGCGCTGTGATCGGGTCAATTATGGTTGGTAATGTATTTTTTGTCATTATTCCGAACCAGAAAAAAGTTGTTAAAATGTTGGTAGCTGGTGAAACACCAGATGCTAAATATGGTAAAATTGCCAAACAACGCTCTATGCATAATAGCTATTTAACCATGCCTGTATTATTGGTGATGGTGTCTAATCATTACGCCTCTCTTTATGGTGGAGACTATGCATGGGTGGTCTTTGCCTTTATTTTGGCGATTGGTGCATTGATCCGCCATCATTACATTACAGGACATGCTGGAGTAACAGCGTGGTGGCGCAAGTGGCTATACCCAATGGCGGGCGTTACCACTGTTGTTTTGATCATGGGACTTTCTTATAGCCCAAAACCAGAAGCAGGCGTTGCAACTGTTGATGTTGATGTGAAACAAGCTTTTTCATTGGTGAAGACACATTGTTCTAACTGTCATTCGTCATTGCCGACACATGAGGCATGGGATGAAGCACCCAACGGTGTGATCTTTGATAGTTTGGATCAGGTGCGTGCGTTCGGTAACCAAATAGTTGCACAAGCTGTTGCCGGTAAAAATATGCCTTTAGGTAATGAAACAGGAATGACCCAATCTGATCGCGAACTTCTAGGAAATTGGATCAAGGCTGGCATGCCGGGGTTAGATGAATAACGCTAATTAGGTTTATCATTTTAATGTGAAAAACTACTGAAAAGGTCGCTTCTGTGAAGTGGCCTTTTCTATTTGTGTTAGATGTTTTTTACTTACAATACTATCCTTTGGAGGTTGAAAGTAAGCCTCACCCATTGCAATTAGATTGGTTAGACTATATCTGGTTATGAGATTAATAAATCTGACAATCGTTTGACTTAGGTACTATTTTTGTTTGAATTTTTTTCAAAACGCCGTGTGATTATCCGAATGCTCACTTTTTTTGTAGCATGCTTATTTTTGATCTTAACTTACATCGGCGCGCGTCAGGTTTATTGGGGAAATGAACTTGAACGGGTTTCAGAACGTGCTGCTTTATATAATTCAACCCTTGTTTCTGCCTTGGAACGCTATCAGCATTTACCTTATATTTTAGCACGTGATAGCCTTGTTGTTGAAGGGTTGGAATCTGGCGATATAAAACTTCTGAACTTTCGCTTGGAAAGTTTTGCCAAGCAGTCTCAGGTTGAATCTCTTTACATTATGAATACCCAAGGCGTAACAATAGCAGCATCAAATTGGCGCCAAACCCCCAATTATATTGGGAAAAATTATGGGTTTCGTCCTTATTTTCTTGAGGCTTTAAAGGGAAATAGGGGGGAATTTTTTGCTATCGGGATAACGACTAATCTGCCAGGTTATTTCATAGCGGAACCTGTTTGGGATATAGAGGGGCAAATCATTGGTGTTGCCGCCATGAAAGTAAGCTTAAGCCCATTAACGACATCGTGGGCAGAGGGAGGGGAAAAGCTTTTTGCCTCAAACTCTGATGGAATTATTGTTTTGTCCTCTGATAGTAGTTGGAATTATAGATCCATTGAAACATTATCTGAGGAAAAGCTTAATTACATAAAGATGCAACGCCAATTTGCAAATGAATCGTTAAACCCATTAGGGGTAAAATTCATTGCAGAAGATGAATTGGTTTTTGAAGAAAATAGTTACCTCTATCATGTGTCCATGATACCAAGGCTCAATTGGAAATTACATTATTTAGCAGATAAGAGCGCTATTATTCAACGAAGCCAACGTGCTGTCTTAATTGCAACTTTCATTATGACACTTTTCCTTGCGGGCTATCTTATTTTACGTTCAGAACGCATTAAGCGTGCCCTGCGTGCGTCAGAAAAAGACAGTCGTGAACTAAGGGCATTAAATGAAGAACTAGGGCGTGAAGTTCAAGACCGTCGAAGAGCAGAAAAAAATCTAGAGCATACTCAAAAAGAATTAAAACAAGCAAGTAAGTTGGCCGCATTAGGGCAGCTAGCTGCATCTGTATCGCATGAATTAGGGCAGCCCATTTCTGCAATGCGGAACTATCTTGCTTGGGCGGATTTGCCTGACAGCGATATGGACAATGAAACCCGTGATGTGATGCAACGATTAAATCGACTTGTCTCACGTATGGGGCAAATTACAAAACAATTGAAATTCTTTGCTCGCCCGGGAGGAGACGTTTTTGACGATGTTAATCTTCACGATGTTGTCTCAGGTGTTAAAGAAATAATGGGTGGGGATATTCATTTAGCCCAAATTCATCTCACCATAAACTTACCTAAGGAAGGAGCGTTTGTTCGTGGGGATCATTTGCGCCTTGAACAAGTCTTGATAAATCTTGTTCGAAATAGCCTTGATGCAATGCAGGAAAATGATGGAAAGACTATGGAAATAAAGATTTTTGAGCAAGATGATTATGTTTATGTAAATGTATTAGACCGAGGACCTGGACTTCCCGAAGAGTTGGAAGACCAAATATTTGAATCATTTGTAACGACAAAAGCTTCAGGTGAAGGAATGGGCTTAGGCCTTTCTATTTCGAGTTCAATCGTGGAGGATCATGGTGGGGAATTGAAAGCGCGAACAAGGTTATCAGGTGGAGCAGAATTTTCTATGATTCTTCCGATCCGCAATAATAGGCATTTGCAGAGTGGTTTAAAAAAAGGAATTGAGGGTTCCCATGGATAAGAATGACTCACAGGAATTTCTTGTAGCTATCGTTGATGATGATCGTGAAATGCGTGAATCACTGGAACATTTTTTAAAAAAGGTCGGGTGCAAAACAGTTTCTTTTAATAATGCAAACAAGGCTTTAGAGGAGCTAACTTCTGGATCAAGCTATGAATTACCAGAAGTTTTAGTAACCGACGTTAGAATGCCTGGTATGACGGGTTTGGATTTATTGGACCGCCTTCAAAAAGTTCATCCTATATTACCTGTTGTTTTAATTTCGGCTCATGGCGACGTCCCTATGGCTGTTGAAGCAATGCAAAAAGGGGCTTATAGCTTTCTTGAAAAACCATTTGATCCCTCAAGGTTGATCACTATCTTACGTCATGCTGCAGAATCTCATAGATTGGCTGTAGAAAATAGTGACCTGCGCCAACGAATTTCGCAACTTTCAGGTTTAGATCACGTTTTACTTGGTGATCATATTTTGATGCAAGACTTGAAAGAGGATATAGGAAATGTTGCTGATACAGATGCAACCATCATGGTTTTGGGTGAGACAGGAACGGGCAAAGAGGTTGTTGCCCGTGCAATTCACGATTTGAGCAAAAGAGTTTCTGGCCCCTTTATCGCTGTGAATTGTGCAGCAATTCCAGAGAATTTATTTGAGGCAAGTATGTTTGGGCATGTTGCTGGTGCTTTTACAGGAGCTACCAATGCCTCAAAGGGGTATTTTGCGAGCGCAAATGGGGGGACACTTTTTCTTGATGAATTAGGGGCATGCCCTCTTGATCAGCAAGCTAAGTTATTGCGCGCCCTTGAAACCAGAGAAGTGATTCCTGTTGGAAGTACTCAAGCGGAAAAAATTGATATACGTGTTGTTTCTGCAACTAATGAAAACTTGGAAGAAGCAGTTCAAGAAGGTCGTTTTCGGGAAGATTTATACTATAGATTAAATACTTTGGTTTTGAACCTTCCATCTTTAAGAGAGTTACGTTCTGATATCCCTTTTATTTTCACTCATTTCTTAACGGAGTTTGCCGCAACTTATGGAACGATGGTGCCCGCATTAACAGCTGAAGATGTGTCTGTTCTTAATAGACATGAATGGCCGGGAAACGTTAGGGAGTTACGTCAAGTGGCTGAACGTCGTATTCTGGCGAACCGTCGTGGCAAAGGAACTATTTCTGACACTCTTATGTTTGGGGATGATCTATCGGACGATCCTGAAAATTTAAGGCATGCACTAAATATTTATGAACGACAATTAGTTGTTAGGTCCATGGAAAATCATTCAGGAGATATGGAAACAGTAGCAAGCGCGCTTGGAATTGGTCGTCGTACTCTAAATGAAAAGCTTGTTAAATATGATATAAACCGTCTCGATTATATTTAAAGATTCTCGTTATTGCGGATTTCCGCAGAGATAAAGGTGATTATTTGCGGGTTTTCGCAGGTGCGGTGCAATATAATTTCATTTATTAAAAAAATAATTCAAGAATTGATCCATACTAAGGTTAGACAAAATATAGCATTATTTTTTGTTTATCGTTTATGATGCAGTGCAATGCGATAATTGGCATTGATCCTGCGATATTATGTTCTAATCTATTACATCAAATTAATAATAAGTTGTGTAATAAATTATAGGACACAGGGACGCTTGGTGAGGATTTCTTAGCGAGCTAAAAACTATATCGGGAGACTAGTAATATGATGAACAAGAAATTAAAGGTACTTACTTTAGCTGCAGCTACTTTTGCATTCAGTGCAGAAGTAATGGCGACAGAGTGGAATGTATCTCTATGGGGTAAACGTCGTGCTTTCACAGAGCATGTAGAAAAAATCGCTGAATTGGTTTCTGCAAAAACCAATGGCGAATTCACATTAAACATTTCTTACGGTGGACTTTCTAAAAACAAAGAAAACCTTGATGGTATTTCTATCGGTGCATTTGAAATGGCACAATTTTGTGCAGGATATCACCGTGATAAAAACCCAACGATTACAGTTATGGAACTTCCATTCCTTGGTGTTAAAGATCTAGACCAAGAAGTAATGATTTCACGTGAAGTTTATAAACACCCTGCTGTTGTAAAAGATTTGGCCCGTTGGAATGCAACATTGTTGATGCCTTCTCCTATGCCGCAATATAACTTGATTGGTGTTGGTGGTGCGCCAGCCAACCTTTCAGATTTTGACGGTATGCGCGTTCGTGCGACTGGTGGTTTAGGTAAGGCGATGAAGGCTGTTGGTGGTGTTCCTACTTCGGTAACTGCTACAGAAGCTTATAACGCACTAGAATCTGGTGTTGTGACAAGTGTTGCTTTTGCACCACATGCACATATGGCATATCGCACAGTTGATATCGCAAAATGGTGGACAAATAACTTGAACCCAGGAACAGTTAACTGTCCGGTTGTTGTAAATACAGATGCATTGAACGATCTTTCTGCTGATAAGCGTGATGCATTGTTAGGTTCTGTTGATGAAGCATTAGCATATTATGTAGAAACATATAATGGTAAAACAATGGATGCTTGGGGACCATTACTTGCAGAAAAAGGCATCAAACAAGTTAGTTTCTCTGATGCAGAACTTGCAAAATTCAAAGAAAAAGCAGCTGGACCAGCTCGTGAAGCTTGGATCAAAGATATGACTGCTAAAGGAATTCCAGGACAAGAGCTTTATGATCTTGTTGCGGGCTTAATTGCGAAGTAATTAAGATTCCATGTTAAGGGCTGCCTAGAGAATGTATCTAGCAGCCCTTTTCTATTTATTTAATTCATATATGAAAATTAAGGAGAACCCGCTATGTCAGGTTCATCGATGGTACGGGAAGATGGTTCGGCTTTAAGTCGATTTGATCGTGCTTTATTTTCTGTTGAGAGCAAACTGGCCTTAGTGGGAGGGATTGTTATCCTCGCGCTGATGCTGTTGGCGGTCTCTCAAATTTTAGGACGCAAAATTTTTAACCTACCTGTTCCAGGATTTATTGATTGGGTTGAACAATCTATGGCCGTTTTTTCCTTTCTTGGTGTTGCATATTGTCATCGCTTAGGTGGGCATATTCGAATGGATATTCTCGTTTCTCAATTAAAGGGACGTGCCCTATGGGGGGCTGAGCTTCTTTCTTCCTTGGTAATGCTCTTCCTTATTTCATGTCTAACATATGGTTCGTGGTTACATTTTTTGCGGGCTTATAACAACGGTGATAGTTCCATTGATATTGCGCTTCCTTTATGGCCAGCAAAATTTTTAGTACCTTTGGCTCTTTTTATCTTATCTCTTCGAATTTTAATTCATGTGATTGGATATTTACGCGCTGTAATTTCAGGTGAAGAAGAACCAATAGCGGTTCCGTTGATTGAGGATGTTGCTACACAAGCTGCCCATGAAGCAGAAGCCGTTTCTGGTTTAGGTGATGACAATGAGGAAAAAACATAATGGAACCTATTGAAATTGGCCTATGGTTATCTGGTCTATTAGTTATTCTTGTTGTATTGGGTGTACGCGTTGCATTTGCTGCTGCCTTCATTGGTTTTGTTGGGTTAATTGCAATTTTTTCTCAAAAATTTGGTTTCGAAAAAGGGTTTATTATTGCGGTTAAAATGGCAGGTACTGTGCCTCATTCTAAGGCAACAACATATGCGTTAAGCTTGATACCTACTTTCATTCTAATTGGATATTTGGCTTATTATGCCGGCCTTACAAAGGCTTTGTTTGAAGCCGCGAAACGTTGGGTTGGATGGCTCCCGGGTGGACTTGGTGTTGCGACTGTTTTTGCCACTGCTGGGTTTGCAGCTGTGTCAGGGGCATCTGTTGCAACATCCGCTGTTTTTGCCCGCATTGCTATCCCAGAAATGCTTGCTGCGGGGTATGATAAACGCTTTGCTGCAGGGGTGGTTGCTGCGGGTGGTACGTTAGCATCCCTAATCCCTCCCTCTGCTATTTTAGTTATTTATGCAATCATTGTTGAGGAATCTGTCGGGGCCTTATTGCTTGCTGGTTTTATTCCGGGTTTAGTTTCGGCCTTAATTTATGGTGGATTGGTCGTGTTTTTGGCTAAAACACGTAAAAACTTTGGTCCGCCTGTTACTGGTTATTCATGGATGGAACGCCTTGAATCCTTACCTGGCGCTCTACCAATCGTGTTCGTCGTATTCATCATCATCTTTTGTATATACGGTGGATGGGGAACCCCAACTGAAGCTGGTGCATTAGGTGGTTTTGTTGTTCTACTCATGGCCTTTTGGAAGGGGATGAAGTGGGGTGATCTTCGTGGAGCCCTACTTGAAACAGCAAAGCTAACTGTGATGATTTTCACCATTATTTGGGGGGTATTACTCTATGTACGTTTCTTGGGGTTTGCTGATTTACCGGGTGTTTTTGAAGGGTGGATTGTGAGCCTTGACTACCCACCTATTGTTATCTTGCTCATGATTCTTGCTGCTTATGCGGTTTTAGGCATGTTCATGGATGCAATTGGCATGTTGCTTTTGACTTTACCAGTTGTCTTTCCTGCTGTTATGGCATTGGGTTTTGATCCTATTTGGTTTGGTATTATTGTCGTGAAGATGGCAGAGCTTTGTCTGATTACACCGCCCATTGGATTAAACTGTTTTGTCGTGGCTGGGGTCCGGCCAGATATATCCGTTCA
>CBFCZA010000045.1:0-12117 GCA_965602285.1 uncultured Curvivirga sp.
CGGCGCTATTTCTTAGAGTCAGCAGAAGTCGAAATGCAACGTTGCAAACGCTATGATCATGCGATGTCCATCATCATGCTTGATGCGGATCATTTTAAAAATGTGAATGATACTTATGGGCATGCGGTGGGGGATGATGTTCTTCGTTTTCTTGCGAAAGAATGCGAAAAAGTTTTAAGAGATCAAGATTTTATAGGTCGCCTTGGCGGGGAAGAGTTCTGTATTTGTCTACCTGAAACGGATGAACAAGGTGCATCATTAGTGGCTGAACGTTTACGAATTGGAGTGGCTTCTGGTTTAATTACCTCAGGTGATGCAGTGGATATTCAAATCACAGTTTCTATGGGATTGGCTGAATGGCAACGAGGCGAAAGTTTTGATGGTATTTTAAAACGTTCTGATATCGCGCTTTATGAAGCAAAAGAAAATGGCCGCAATCAAGTTGTGCTCGCGACCTAATCCCTCTTAATTAGTTCGGATAGCTTAAGCGAAGTCTTTTGATAGTGCTTCTCTGGCATTATCTTGAACGATTACCATATGGGCATAGCTATCATGCGTGAAACCAAGGATAATTTGATTTTCTTTATCTTTGAATTGAGCTTTTTGGGAATCGCTAAAAGCAAAGTGAACGAACTGAATAGCAGAGGCTTTCCCATCTGCATTTGTGCGATCAACATCTTCTTCTGGAACACCTAAAATCTTCTCGTCGCCAATTTGAAGGAACATAGTTTCCTCAACGCCACCAAGTTTACATAAGAAATTTTGTCGACGAATTGGGTCGTCTATTTCGAACATGACCGTTGTCACTAATTCATTTCCATTGGGAATCAGAGGGTTATAGGCAGATAGTTCATCAGCTAATTGTTCTTCGCCGCCGCGTTCAATATACAACATTTCCTGTACTTGATGCAGCATCGTATCAAAAGATTCAAAATAGGCCGTCGCTACGGGACCTATTTCTATACGGCGATTTTTTTTCAACTCTACAAGGGCTGACTTACGCTCCTTACGAATTTTAATATAATCATCAATCGCCAAGATGTCGTCACGTGTAATTTTTTTGCCGGCAGTCATGACTGCATCTCCAATTAGTTTTATATGTTTATTTAATCGACTAAGCCGTAGGATTTTGCCAATAAGACAATAGGATGTGGAATGGTTTGGGGCGGTTGGGCCCCATCTTTATTCTGGCTTTCTATCCCTTGGGCAATATGGTTTCCCGCAAGAGGGCATTCACTTACAATATATTTAGCTTCACCGTTGTTTGCCATCTGGCGGTAAACAGGACGCCCTACTTTTAGGCCAACTTCGAAATTTTCTTTGCGAACACCCCAAGCACCCCCATGACCAGAGCAGCGCTCCACAACTTTTAACGGTGTTTCTGGTAAAAGCTTCATCATTTCTGCTGCTTTTTGTCCCATGTTTTGGGCGCGTGCATGGCAAGAAATATGTACGGATACACCCCCGTCTAAAGGCTTCATTCCCTCAGTAAGGCCATTCTTCTTTTTGATATCAATGATATACTCACTAATATCAAATGTAGCATTTGAAAGTGATTTAATATCCTCATCTTCTGGGGAAATAAGGGGCCATTCAAATTTTAACATCAATGCACAGCTTGGAACCATTGCTATAACATCATAACCTTTTTCAATATAGGGCTTTAGTGCTAAGGCAACGTTTTTAGCCTTAGTGGCAACCCTGCCGATATCACCATGTTCCAATTGCGGCATACCACAGCATTCGGGATAAACGACTTCTGTTTCGATTCCGTTATGAGCCAGCACAGCCAGTGCTGCTGTTCCAATTTCTGGATCATTATAGTTTGCGAAGCAAGTGGCATAAATGACTGCTTTTCGACCTTTTGCAGGGGCTTTTTCATTTATCACTGGTGGGTTTTCTTCTGCGCGTTTAACAAATGTTTTGCTTGTAAATTTCGGTAAGTCGGCATCTTTATGGATGCCTGCAACTTTTTCCATGACAGGGCGGGTCAAATTATTATTACGATCTGATGCCCAATTGGCGATGCTTGGCATCATGCCCGCAAGCTTACCATTTCGATCTGTTTCAGTAAGTTGTTGTTCTATATTTGAAACATTACCTTTTTTATGTTCAATCGCACGATATCGAAGCATAAGATGGGGGAAGTCCAAATCAAATTCATGCGGGGGAACATAAGGGCATTTTACCATGAAGCACATATCACAAAGGGTGCATGCATCGACAATTGGTTTAAAATCTTTTGAATCTACAGTGTCTAATTCACCGGATTCACTGTCATCTATGAGATCGAAAAGGCGGGGGAAGCTATCACAAAGATTAAAGCAACGACGACAACCATGGCATACGTCAAAAACGCGCCTTAATTCCTCGTCTAGTTTTGCTTCATCATAGAAATCAGGATTATTCCAATCTATGGCATGGCGGGTTGGTGCATCCAAACTACCTTCACGCATGGGGTTCTCCGATATGATATTGTGATAGTTAAAGTAAAAAATCAAAAAAGCGGCAAAGCTCTATATATGACGCTCTATCGAGCGGTTTAATATAAGCCTTTACCGCTTTTTATGAATCACAACTTAGGAATCAAGAGAATCCAAAGCTTTTTGGAAGCGACCTGCGTGGCTTTTCTCTGCTTTCGCAAGAGTTTCAAACCAATCAGCAATCTCGTCGAAACCTTCTTCACGTGCACTGCGTGCCATACCAGGATACATGTCGGTATATTCGTGTGTTTCGCCTGCTACAGAAGCTTTCAAGTTATCTGCAGTACCGCCAATTGGAAGACCTGTAGCTGGATCGCCAACTTCTTCTAGGAATTCTAAATGACCGTGTGCATGACCTGTTTCGCCTTCTGCTGTAGAACGGAATACCGCTGCTACATCATTGTAACCTTCAATGTCTGCTTTTTGAGCGAAATAAAGGTAACGGCGGTTTGCTTGGCTTTCGCCTGCGAAAGCAGCTTTTAAATTTTCTTCGGTTTTAGACCCTTTTAATGACATGGGAGCCTCCTGAAATAAGATTTAACGTGATTTCAAAAAAAGTAAATTCACAATAATAAATATTGTAAGTTTAAATGTTTTGATAATGCATAGTGCAATTTTTTTATGATAAAACTTTATCGCGAAACCATACCAATGTCAATTATTAGAATATTTCTAATAGTTAAAAAAATATCATAATATTAATAACTTATGAATTATGTAATTTTTTTAATATTAAAAAAACACGAAGAAACACGGTCATCAAATTAAAATGAACCGCGCTTAATCTTTGTCAATGAATGATAAATGCTAAGTTACGCCACAGCGTTTAAACGTACAATAATATCTACTGATTTAATGGATTGCCCTGTCGGGGCTAATGGCAGGTTGCTTACTTCAATCAAGCCATCTGGAATATCATTTAATTCGGCTGTTACTTCATTATAGAAATGATGATGTTGTTCTGTTTTGGTGTCAAAATAAGAACGGCCTGCTTCAACGACAACTTCCCGCAATAAACCAGCTTCGGAAAACTGATTAAGGGTATTATATACTGTAGCTAGAGATACTTTCAAATGCGCATCATGTGCACTTTTGTGAAGTTGTTCTGCTGTTACGTGGAAATGAGGGCGCTCAAAAAGAAGGCGCGCTAGCCCTAACCGTTGCTTCGTTGGACGAAGGCCAGCAGAGGTGAGTTGCTCTAAGCATCTAGAATATGTACGTTGTTTTTGCATAATTGGGTTATATTATTGTTTGGGGTACATTCCTAGCAATAGTGACGATTGAAATAGATAATTGATTTAGATCAATTTTGATATTAATTCGTAGCCTTTGTATATGCACAATATTTCTGTAATGGTAATTCGTAAATTCTACTAAAAGTGTAACCATGCCTTCATCAAAAACACCAAAAAATGTAAATAAAACAACCAGTAAACCAAAAAAAAGTAAAACGGCTTCTGCCAAACCCGAAAGCAAAACAGCTATGGGTTTAAAGGCAGGTAAAGCAGATAAGTCTAATATAAAAGTTTCTTCAGTTTGGAAGAAATTAAGGTTTTTTATCGCTTTTTGTATTTGGGGTAGCGTGTTTGTAGCAGCCCTCCTTATATGGTTTGCATGGGATCTACCTAATCCAGAAAAAGCGAATCAGGCCATAACCCGTGCACCTACCTTAACTTTGTTATCTTCAGAGGGGCATATTTTGCGCCGACAAGGAGCAGTTCATGGGCGGGCAATAACTTTGGATGAAGTACCCCCTTCTGTTGTTCAAGCTTTTGTTGCAACAGAAGATAGGAGGTTTTATGATCATTTTGGTATTGATCTAATAGGGTTTGGTCGGGCTGTATTTGTAAACCTGACCAGTGGAGGTTATCGCCAAGGGGGCAGTAGTTTAACACAGCAATTAGCAAAGAATCTTTTTCTGACACGTGAAAAAACTATCCGCCGTAAAGTGCAGGAATTATTATTAGCCTTGTGGTTGGAAAAGACTTTTAGCAAGGACGAAATTTTAACCATATATTTGAATCGCGTCTATTTAGGGGCTGGGGTTTATGGCATTGACGCTGCTTCGCGACGTTATTTTGGCAAGCCTGCATCAAACTTAACCCTTTATCAAAGTGCTGTTTTGGCGGGGTTGCCTAAGGCGCCTACGGCATATAACCCCCGTGCAAATGCCAAACGCAGTGCAAAACGTGCTAATCTGGTTTTGGATTTAATGGTACGTGCTGAATTTTTACAAAAAGACCAAGCAGAAAAATTAAAAAGAAAAAAAGTCGAAACAGTTGGTGATTCTAGAGGGCAAAACCGTCGGTATTTTGCTGATTGGATTATCGGGCGCGTGTCACATTTAATTGGGCCTATGGACGAAGATTTGGTTATTCAAACAAGTTTCAATATGCGCCATCAATCAATCTTGGAAAAGCAGGCTGCAAAAATTATGAAGCAAGCTTCGAAACAAAAGGCGGATCAAGTCGCAGCTGTTATCATGGACGAAAATGGGGCTGTTTCAGCCATGTTGGGAGGGCAGAGCTGGGCTAAATCACCTTTTAACAGGGCGGTTCATGCCAAACGCCAAACAGGTTCTGTATTTAAAACCATCGCATATTTAGCTGGTTTAGAAGCTGGTCTTGAGCCTGATAGCATGATTGATATTTCTGATGTGGTGATTGAAGGTTGGAGTCCTAGAGATGGTACAGATATCATTCCAGAGGGAGGCATCAAAGTTCAAGCTGTATCTATGATAGAAGGGTTAACCCGTTCTTTGAATAAGGCGGCAGTTGCCATTGCAGAAAGTGCAGGCCGTGGGCAGGTCATTCAAATGGCGCGAAGGTTAGGTATCACAGCCCCATTGGGGGAGCATGCATCTTTGTCTTTGGGGGTGCAGGAAGTGTCTTTGATGGAAATGACGGGCGCATATGCGGTGCTTGCACATGAAGGAAAATCAGCGATTCCTCATGGCATAAAAGAAATTCGCACAGGTTCAGGGGAGCTGTTGTTCAAACATTACCCAGACATGGGTGATATTATCAGTCCAAAAATTGCACAGGATATGAATAAGATGCTTCGTTCTGTGGTGGAAAATGGCACTGGGAAACGCGTAGTTAGTGTTCAAGGTGCTGCTGGTAAAACGGGAACAACTCAGCTGAATAAAGACGCATGGTTCATTGGTTTTGCCGAAAATGGGGGGCAGAAAAACGCTCGCCTAACAATGGGAATTTGGATGGGCAATGATAAGGCCACCCCAATGAAACAAGTCTCAGGCGGTGGCTATCCAGCAATTCTATGGCAACGTGTTATGTCGGAGATTAATTAATGCCAATGGCGGATAGGTCATCTACCAAGCGCGCGTTACGACTATTTTTAGCATGATCTATGATTGTACGGCCTGTATAATCAGGTATGGCCGGATCAGCATCAAAATCCAATAAGGTTTGAATGATTTCTAAATCACCAACACGTGCCGCCCAATGAAGGGCTGTTTCGCCTTGAGAATTTTGGTGGTTGATATCAATTGTTGTATTCAACAAAATCTCAATGGTTTCGTAATCAACATTATCAACCGCATAAAATAATGCATTATTACCCAATACATCAAATTGGGCGACAAAAGAGCCAAATTCAATAGCCATTTCAACAATATCTACATAACGACGTTGTGCAGCAATAATTAAAATTGTCGCGTTTTTAGGGCCGGTCATATTGGGGTCTTGCCCTTGCAAAAGCATCGAGCGGACTTGTTTATAATCTCCCTTAATCGTGGCTTGTATTAACGGAGGATCATTGAACAAAACAGTTTGAGCAGAAGCTTCTGTTCCTAGTAAGCATAGAGAAAGAGCTGTAACCTTGCCTAAGTTTAAAAAGGTTTTTAGAGCGGATTTTACATTCATTAATTTCATGATTTTAAATTTTCTTTTATCTGCTGGTAGGCTGCATCTACGGTTTGTATCAAAGCCGTTTTAGGTTGTGAAGGCCGTGTGATCATAACAATCGATATATTTAACTTTTGGCAAGCGTTGATTTTTTCTCTATTCGCGTTACCGCCACTATTTTTCATAACCAATATGTCAATTTTAAGACGAGAAAACAATGCTTCTTCCGCGTGAAGGTCAAAAGGAGGCCTTGCAATAAGAATTTCACAATTTTTTGGTATATCTTCAACTTTTGGCTTTTCAATCATACGGGCAAAAATCTTATCGACTTTTAAATCCTTAAAACCATTTAGATCTTTCGATCCCACTGCAAGGAAGGTCGTCTTATTTTGGGTTTCTAAATAGGGCATCGCTTGTTCCATAGAAGGAAACACATACCAATCATCATTCGGGTCACCATCCCATGGGGGACGAACTAATCGTATATAGGAACATCCTGTTTCTTCTGCTGCCATAAACCCGTTGAACGGCATGGTTCGAGCAAACGGATGGGTCGCATCAACAAGGTATTTTACGTGATGGTTGTTGATATAGGTAACTAAGCCGTTCACGCCACCAAAACCCCCATGACGTGTTTTTCCTGAATCAGATCTTGGGTTTTTTGTCACACCAGCGAAGCTTGTTACAATATCGAACTTATCTCCAAACTCATCCACCAATTTGGTTGCTAGAAGCCGCGCTTCTGTTGTTCCACCGAGTATTAAGACTTCTGGGCGTTTCTCGATCATCCTTCTTGACCTACATGGGAGAGTATCTTTCCATTTCGATCAACAACAAGGATATCGACCTTTGTTTCTCCGGCTAATGTGGCAAGGGCTACTTCGCGGGCTTGACGCGCAATGGTCTCTGCAAGTGGTAAATTTGGGCAGCTGTCCAAAACTTGTTTCGCTGTATTGGCATTCTTGGTCAGTTCAATTTGTTCTGGGGTGCCGCCAATTTTTTTTACCAATGTGCCAAAAGCTGAAAAGTTAACTTGAGACCGAGAAGAATGTAGATCTTTTTCGCCCTGTGCTAATTTCAAAAGTTTAGCAAAGCCACCTGAAATAGTGAGGCGTTCAACTGGATTTTTACGCATATATTTAAGAAGGCCGCCTGCGAAGTCTCCCATATCCAGAAGTGCTTCATCTTTCATTTTAAATAAATCACGTACTGCATTTTCCGATTGATTTCCTGTGCTGGCAGCGACATGTGTAAACCCATTGGCACGCGCCACATCAATGCCACGGTGGATAGAATGTATCCATGCCGAACAAGAAAAAGGCACGACAATACCGGTGGTTCCTAAAATGGAAATACCACCTTTGATTCCAAGGCGTGGGTTCCATGTCTTTAACGCGAGCTCTTCACCGCCTTCTACGGAAACAGTCACTTCGACTTGTAACGTTTGATCTTGTTGATCTGCAATATCTTGCAAATTATAAGTGATCATTTCACGTGGTTTAGGGTTAATGGCTGCTTCACCCGGTAGTATGGGAAGGCCGGGTAACGTCACCATGCCGACACCTTTGCCAGCTTTGAAAATGATAGGAGAAGCTTTAAAGTCACGTTTAATATGCGAAGATATCAGCGCGCCATGGGTGATGTCAGGGTCATCTCCAGCATCTTTTTGAATGGTGGCTTCTGCTGTATTTTCAGTGATTTTTGAATTTAGCACTTTGAAAGTAGGAAGTTCTCCTCTTGGAAGGCGAATGGTGATCTCTGTTGGGATCTTACCTGTAAGAAGCCCAATATAAGCAGCTTTAGCAGCTGCTGTCGCGCAAGCACCTGTTGTCCACCCTTTCTTTAAAGGTTTATCTGGTTTGCGCTGTATTTTTTCGTCCGAATCACTCATGAGAAAGGAGTTTATCTATAACTACCCGTTACGACCATCTTAAAAATCCCCACGTTCATTCTAAAACTGCCGCATTGTTGAAAATTCAAGTCGCCAACCTATGGGCAAAATCAAAAATCAAGAGTAGGATGCTCAACATGTCTTATACAATGAATATAACGCCCCCTTCGGATATGCCAGAATTTCTACCCGGCTGGGTATGGCTTGTTGGTGCAGGTCCCGGTGATCCGGGTTTGATGACTTTGCATGGTGTGAATGCGTTGGCGCAGGCGGATGTAATTGTCTATGATGCCTTGGTAGATGAGCGTATTTTGTCTATGGCTAAACCTAGTGCAGAACTTGTCTTTGCAGGAAAACGCGGCGGTAAACCAAGCCCAAAACAGCAAGATATTTCAATGCGCCTTGTTTCATTGGCGCAGGAAGAAAAACGTGTACTTCGTCTAAAAGGGGGCGATCCATTTGTTTTTGGGCGTGGTGGCGAAGAGGCCTTAACCCTTGTTGAAGCTGATATTCCATTTCGTATCGTTCCCGGAATAACGGCAGGTATTGGCGGAATGGCCTATGCGGGAATTCCTGCGACACATCGTGATTGTAATTCTGCTGTGACCTTTATAACGGGTCATTCATTAACAGGTGAAGTCCCTGATAATATGGATTGGAAAGCCATTGCCAATGGTGCCCCTGTTCTTATTTTTTATATGGCAATTAAACATATAGGACGTATTGTTGATAAATTAGTCGAGGCAGGTCGCCCCGTGACGGAACCTGTAGCTTTCATTATGTCAGCCACAACAGAGCGTCAGAAGGTCGTGACCTGCACTCTTGAAACAGCCATCGAAACAGCGAAAGAAATTAATCCCCCTGCGATTGTTGCAGTCGGTCCTGTGGTCTCGTTACGTGAAAAACTAAATTGGATGGATGCCTTGAAGAATGCTGAAACCAACGAAGCAACAGAGTAATTCGTAAATGAGCGCGGGTTTAAACTCTTTTCCAAAAGGACTGATTATTGCTGCCCCAAAGTCAGGAAGCGGTAAAACCCTTGTTACTTTAAGTTTGTTAAGGGCGTTAAAGAATGAAGGTGTGAATGTAGCTTCTGCAAAGATTGGCCCAGATTATATAGATCCCGCATTTCATACGAAGGCCAGCGGCGCGAATTGCCTGAATATTGATCCTTGGGCGATGCGCCTTGAAACACAAAATTCTATCATCCAAAGTCTTTCATCACAAAACCCTGATGTTATTATAACCGAAGGGGTGATGGGATTATTTGATGGGGCAAAAGATGGCAATGGATCCACAGCGGATTTTGCGGCAGATTCAGGATGGCCCGTTGTTTTGATTGTGGATGTTAAGGGCCAAACTGCATCTGCTGCGGCGATTGTTAAAGGATTCACCTCTTTACGTGACGACATTCATATTTCTGCAGTTATTTTTAATAATGTGGGCAGCAAAAATCATAGTGATTTGATCCAAAAGGCTATGGATGAATTCTTACCCGATGTCAGTATCTTAGGATTTTTACCACGGGTAACAGAATTGAATCTCCCCGATCGGCATTTGGGGTTAATACAAGCACAGGAACATTCTGACTTTGAAGCCTTTCTTAGGAAGTCTTCTGATTGGGTGTCGTCCCATTGTGATTTGAAAGCATTAGTCGATCTTTCTACATCATTTCGAAATGATAACGAAAAAAATAATGGGGCTTTTATTGACCCAATAGGGCAGCGTATTTCAATTGCAAAGGATGTTGCTTTTGCCTTTTCATATCAGGCTTTGTTATCACATTGGCGTTCTTGTGGTGCTGAATTAAGTTTCTTCTCTCCTCTATTGGATGAGGCACCCGATGAATCGAGTGACGCGGTTTATTTGCCCGGTGGATATCCTGAACTTCATGCAAGCAAGCTTTCTAGTAATGTTCATTTCCTTGATGGCCTTCGAACTGTTGCAGGTCGAAACGCATTTGTTTTTGGGGAATGCGGGGGCTATATGATCTTAGGAGAGAGCATCGTGGATGCAGAAGGTATTGCCCATAAAATGGCAGGCCTCCTACCTGTTTCAACTAACTTTCAAAAACGAAAACTTCACCTTGGCTATCGTAAGGTTAAGCTTTTAGAAGATTGTAAGCTTGGGATAAAGGATACAGAATTCAGAGGGCATGAATTTCATTACGCAAGCACAGATACCATAGATGCCCACGCTCCCTCGTTATTCCAAATACATGATGCTATCGATAACCCCCTTGGAAATGCTGGTTTGATGGTCAAGAATGTGGCAGGTTCCTTCATCCATTTAATTGATAAGTATCTCTAGATAAGGTTCTGAATTCCATGAACGATAAACTACCCTTTTGGGAAACAAAAAGTTTGGACGAAATGTCCAAGAAAGAATGGGAATCTCTTTGTGATGGGTGTGGGCAATGTTGCCTTCATAAGATGGAAGATGTTGATACTGGTGAAATTGCGGTGACGAATGTGGCGTGCACTTTGTTAGATTTAACAAGTTGCCAGTGTAAGCATTATGATACGCGTCTTAAATATGTTACTGATTGTGTTCAATTAACACCAAGGGATGCAGGTTCCCTTTCATGGTTACCACAGACATGCGCCTATAAACTTATGGCAGATGGTGAAGATTTGTACGACTGGCATCCACTGATCACGGGTGACCCAAATAGTGTGCATGAGGCGGGTGTTTCTGTTCGCGGAAAAATCGTTGGTGAAGATGAGGTCGAAGATTTGGAAGAACATGTGATGCACTGGCTTCAAGCGGGTAATATGCCTTTTAATTTCGAAAAAGAATAGCCAGTTCCAAAAAATCACATCTCTACTGAAAATCTAGCTCTTGGGGCTTTTATCAAATCGGATTAAAGTCATAATATGCTAGACTTTCTAAAACAATCACCTGTTTCTAATAGTCCAGAAACAATAACCCTACCAAATGGTCAATTGGTGGGGCTAACGCTTCGCCATAATAAAAGGGCGAAGCGTCTTATCTTGCGGTTTGATCCTATTTCACAAGGCGTTATTGTTACATTACCAGCCAAGGCTACACTGAAACATGCGTTACGTTTTGTCGACCAGCATGAAAACTGGGTCATGACTCAGATGGAGAAATCTAGCCCTTCTACAAAAATGGAAGAAGGTGCGATTATCCCAATAGAAGGTATCGAATATAAGATTTTTCATAACCCAGATAAACGATTTGGGGTTGAGATGACCTCTGATGGTGAAATTTATGTGGCGGGGACAAAAGATCATCTTGCAAGGCGTTTGACTGATTTCTTAAAGAAACAAGCCCGTTCACGATTACAAATACAAGTGGACCTTTGTTGCGATAAGATACATACACAACATCGACGCATTGCCATACGTGATACAAAAAGTCGGTGGGGCAGTTGTGCGACCAATGGTAATTTGAACTTTTCTTGGCGCCTGATATTGGCTTCACCTGAAATATTAAATTATGTTGCCGCCCACGAAGTTGCACATTTACGTGAACATAATCACTCTCCTGCTTTTTGGGCGGTCGTTAAAGAATTAGACCCTAATTGGAAGAAATCCCGTGATTGGTTAAAATCCAATGGGGCAAAATTACATGCTTATCATTAGAATAAGCAGGAAGATATAAATGATGGATCTTGAACAAAGTGGTCTTAAAAAAGGATTAAGCCTTAGCATTTTACTAACGGCCTTGACCTCTATGGGGGTTTTATCTGTTACTTTATATGTACCGTCCATGTTGGCAATAGCCACAGATTTGGGTGTGGATAATGGCGCTGTTCAATTCACATTGTCGTTGTTTCTGGTTGGGTTTGCTGGTGCGCAATTAATTTATGGGCCCTTAAGTGATCAATTCGGGCGTCGACCTGTGCTGTTAA
>CBFCZA010000046.1:0-12109 GCA_965602285.1 uncultured Curvivirga sp.
GACTTCAATATCCAGATGTTTCTGCATATAGTCACATTCTTTTGCCATGCTTTCATAGTGTTGGGGGCGATTTGCGCCTGTAAAGCGACCAGACATAGAAAAATGGCAATTTATTTTTTCATCTTCAATCAAGGCTGCAAGTGATTTACGTGCAGCAACGCCTTCACCATAGATTGCGCGGGCATAATCAAGATTGAACATTTTTTCTAATGCACTAAACGAAGGTTTGAGATTGCCACTGGCCATCCCACCATTTCTGGTACTGGCTCCTTCACCAAGGCGTTGATTGTCAATGATAGTGACTTCACGTCCCGCACGGGCCAGAATAAGGGCTGCTGTTAATCCTGAAAAGCCAGAACCAATGATGCAAACATCTGTTTTTTTTGGTAGGGGGGAGGTATGCGTTTCTTCAAGAGGGGATTCTTCCCACCAATAGGGAGTTAACTTGACCTCATTCTTAACAAAAGAAACCATATTATTTCCCTCAGTTTTAGAAACTATTTTACGGAGAATATTTCTCCGGTAGCTGTACAATCTGCAGAAGCAAGATCGATAAAAATATCTGTTATTTCATTTGGCTTAGGAAGGTCTTCCGGTTTTACGCCAGGAAAAGCCTTTGCCTGCATTGCTGTCCAAACACGACCCGGATGAATCAGGTTGGCCTTCACATTAGTTTCAGACATTTCTTTCGCATAAGCAATAACCAATGCTTCTAATGCTGCTTTTGTTGCAGCATAAAGGCCCCAGAATGGTCGTTGTGATATAACGGCACCAGAGGATACGAATATAGCACGACCTGATTCACTTTGACGTAAAAGAGGATCAAGTGACCGGATTAGACGATAATTGGCTGTTAGATTAACAGACATGACCCTATCCCAAACTTTGGGTGTAATATGTCCAACCGGGGTTAGTTCACCTAACATCCCTGCATTTCCAACTAGAATATCAAGTTTGCCAAATCGTTCGTATAAAGAAGCACCTAATGCATCAATACGATCATGATCATTCAAATCTAATTGCGCAATTGTACATTCACCACCAGCTGCTTTTATCTCATCGTCTAATTCTTCTAGACCGCCTAAAGTACGCGCAAGTGCAATGACATGAGCGCCTTCAGTAGCTAACTTTTTGGATACTTCGTAACCAATGCCCCGACTTGCGCCCGTAACAAGTGCTAAACGACCCTCTAAACGTTTGGCAGCCATTAATTCTTTTCCTTTAAATTCGTAAGCTGCTTTCCTGCGACACCCTTGTTTTCCTTATCTGTTAGTGGGATTGGATATTCCCCAGAGAAACAAGCATCGCAATATTGTGGGCATTCTTTATTTCGTGATTCTTCACCCATAGCTCTGTACATGCCATCCATTGTCACGAATGCAAGGCTGTCAGCACCAATCAGGTCACGCATTTGTTCAATGCTATTTGATGAGGCAAGCAAGCTTTTACGTTCAGGTGTATCTACGCCATAAAAACACGAATGGGCAGTAGGTGGGGACGAAATACGCATATGAACTTCTTTTGCACCAGCTTCGCGAACCATCTCAACAATTTTACGTGATGTGGTCCCACGAACAATGGAATCGTCGACAAGGACTACGCGCTTACCTTTGATATGAGCCTTAAGGGCGTTATGTTTTAATTTAACACCTAAATGGCGAATTTCATCCGTAGGTTCAATGAAGGTACGACCAATGTAATGATTTCTAATGATACCAAGTTCAAAAGGAATACCGGATTCTTGTGAAAAACCAATAGCAGAAGGAACCCCGCTATCTGGTATCGGTATAATGACATCTGCATCTACTGGAAACTCAATTGCCAATTCTTTACCAATATGTTTTCGAGCATCATATACGGAACGACCTTCGATGATGCTGTCTGGGCGTGAGAAATAAACATATTCAAACACGCAAAAACGGCTGTCTTGTTTATCAAGCGGGAATTCAGATCGTAATCCTTTGTGATCAATAGTGATCATTTCGCCGGGCTCAACTTCACGTATGAATTCTGCGCCAATGATATCTAATGCAACTGTTTCTGATGCGAACATATAAGCATCGCCAAGCTTTCCAAGAACTAAAGGACGGACCCCGCGCGGGTCTCTAACACCAATCATTTTCTTTTTGGTAAGTAGAACTAAAGAATATGCACCTTCAATCAAACGAAGGGCTGTGATCAAGCGGTCTTTAACTTTACCTTTGCTTGTCGCTATCAAATGAATGATGACTTCTGTATCTGTTGTTGATTGAAAAATTGATCCAGAATGAACCAGTTCGTTTCGAAGCGAGATGGCGTTTGTTAAGTTGCCGTTATGAGCAAGGGCCAAGCCACCAAATACGAAATCAGCATAAACAGGTTGGACATTACGAAGGCTATCACCACCAGCTGTAGAATAACGTGTATGTCCAACTGAAGAATCACCAATTAATCTTTGCATGACACTATGGTCACCAAAAACATCACCCACCTGACCAATGGCACGGTGGGCGTTAAAATCTTCATCATTATTAGAGACAATGCCGCAAGCTTCTTGCCCACGATGTTGCATGGCATGAAGGCCAAGAGCTGTATGGGCAGCAGCATCTTTTGTGCCCCAAATACCAAAAACAGCACATTCTTCTTTTAGTTTATCATCATCGAAAGGATTGGTGGTCAGCATGGGGCTACCCTTTTATTCAGCGTCACGTATAATGTTATCCAGCTGGTCACGGTCATCTTGACTATAGCCAGTTTGATCCTGAGATTGGTTTTTGCCGGAAGGCACCGGACTATTCAAGCTTTCTTTCAATTCTTTTGCTTTTTGGGCCTGTTCAAGTGTTTTTCTGATTGTTTCACCTGTACTATTTCTACGTTTACGAATAGATTCTGGTGCAAATGCCATAAGGCTATCGGTTACCTGAACAATATAGGGATAACCACGACTTTCAATGATGACACCTGGCATTTTATTTTCTTCCCAAAGGAAGCTTGCGCCTAAATATACAACACATAAAATTAATAATCCACGTGCACTTCCAAAAAGAAAACCTAAGGCCCTATCTAGGGCACCTAAGGCGCTGTCTTTCACATGCTTGGCAAAACGGCTACTTATTAATGAAAATAGGACTAAGGAAATAAGGAAAATTACACCCCCTGTACCAATGTCTGCCAGCAAACTGATATCGGTAAATTGTGCAGCATATGGGCGAAGATGGTCAAAGCCATACATCGTCACAAGAACAGCACCAATCCACGCCCCAATACTAAGAACTTCGTGTACAAAGCCACGTGCAGTTGCTAAAACCGCTGAAATCAAAATGACTACAAGAGCAAGAATATCTAATATTGTAATTGGTAAATCTTCGAGCATTATTTCTTCTCTGTAATAGTAAGGCTTTAGTATTATAGACCTAAATGGGTTTATCTTCATTAAACAGATTATTTAGACCATGTAAATCAGGCAATTCTGTGACTTTGATTTTTCCCTTGCGGGCATTTGCTTTTGCACGGCGCTTTGGACTTAACGCAGTTGCAAAGCCAAGTTTTTCAGCTTCTTTAAATCTTGTGTCCATTTGGGCAACGGACCTTACTTCACCACTTAGCCCGATTTCACCAAAAACAACCATATCTGAGGGGACGGGGACCTGTGTGAGGGAGGAAACAAGAGCGGTTGCAACAGCTAAATCCGCAGCAGGTTCCTGAATACGCAATCCACCGGCAACATTAAGATAAATGTCATTTCCTGACATAGAAAAACCTGCACGCGCCTCTAAAACAGCTAAAACCATAGCCATTCGGTTGTTATCCCACCCAACAACTGCCCGACGTGGTGTTGCCAGGGGGGAGGGAGCTACTAATGCTTGGATTTCTACCAACATTGGGCGGGAACCTTCCATGCCTGCAAATACTACAGCGCCAGCCACACCATCTTGTCGGTCTGCAAGGAATAATTCAGATGGATTGGGGACTTCCATTAATCCTTGTTCAGTCATATCGAAAACACCAATTTCATCGGTCGCGCCAAAACGGTTCTTAACGCCACGAAGGATTCTAAATTGATGACCACGTTCACCTTCAAAATAGAGGACCGTATCAACCATATGTTCTAATACACGAGGGCCTGCAATATTGCCTTCTTTTGTAACATGACCAACAATTAGAATAGAAACCCCTTTTGTTTTTGCTACGCGGATTAATTCTTGCGCACAGGCCCGAACCTGTCCAACCGTACCAGGCGCACTGTCTAAGGCATCAATAAACATGGTTTGAATAGAATCGATTACAGCAATTTTAGGGCCATCAGGATCTTCTAATGTCGCTACAATATCACGAAGGTTTGTTGCCGCTGCTAATTGCACAGGTGCATCAGATACACCAAGGCGTTCAGCACGAAGGCGAACTTGGTCTATGGCTTCCTCTCCTGAAATATAGGCACAACTTGTGTGCTTAGAGAGTGCTGCCATAACTTGTAACAGAAGTGTTGATTTACCAATCCCAGGGTCACCCCCAATTAATGTTGCGGATCCATCAACCAAACCACCGCCCGTCACGCGGTCAAATTCTTCTATGCCGGTTTTAAGGCGTGGTTTTTGTTCTTCCTTACCTTTAAGGCTAAAAAATTCTACCTGACGTCCTTTATTACGTGATTTAGAAGCTTTTGTACCAAGTGGTGCCGCGATCTCTTCGGCTTGTTCTTCAATGCTGTTCCACTCACCACAATCATCACAATGGCCAGACCAACGCATATATGTAGCGCCACAAGCAGTGCAGGCATATGTAACACGGGCTTTCGCCATTAGAATCTCTTTTCTTAAAACGCGTAATTAAGTTTTATCTATGTCTAATTCAATTGGGCCATCAGCAAGACCATTAATGAATTGATGTACATAAGGATTACCTGAGTCGTCCAGTTGGTCTACAGGGCCTGTCCAAATATTCTTCCCTTGGTAAAGCATTGTGATGCGGTCTGCAATTCGTCGCGCACTTGCCATATCATGGGTAATTGTTAGGGCTGTCGCGCCTAGTTTTTTAACGCAATGGCTTATAAGGTCATCAATAACATGACCCATGATTGGATCTAAACCTGTTGTTGGTTCATCAAAAAATATAATGTCCGGTTCATGGGCAATTGCCCTTGCTAATCCAACGCGTTTACGCATGCCACCAGATAATTCTGCCGGAGACATATCTGCAATGGAGGCATCCAACCCAACAAGAGATAGTTTTTCTATGGCAATTTCTTTAGCCTTATCACGTGGAATTTTTTCACCTTCCATAAGGGCAAACGCAACATTTTCCCATACGTTTAATGAATCAAAAAGGGCAGCATTTTGAAAAAGCATACCAATACGGTCATTTAATTTTTCTCGTGCACGTCCTGACATCGTTAATACTGATTTACCGTCGATCAATATATCTCCAAAATCCGGAGTGAGAAGGCCGAGTATAGATTTTAGTGAAACAGATTTACCTGATCCAGATCCACCAATAATAACAACAGATTCTCCAGGCATGATATCAAGGTCGAAACCATCTAATACAACCTTGCTGCCAAATGATTTATGAACATTTTGCATTGCAATACAAGGGGTTATTGTATCTTTATGTGGTCCTGTAGTTTTGCTCATTGGGAAAAGAACATCACAGTTAAAATGTAATCAGAAATCAAAATCAAAATAGAGGCAGTAACAACTGCATTTGTTGTCGCTGCGCCTACGCCTTGCGCCCCCCCCTTACTTTGGTACCCGTGATAACAACCCATTAAGGATACTATAAATCCAAATACTGAGGCCTTTACCAATCCAGAAATTACATCCATAGCGCCTAAGAAATTCCAAGTATTTTGGATATAGGTGGCAGGGTTAAATCCTAGCTTATAAACACTTACAAGGTACCCGCCATAAACTCCAATGATATCACCTACAAGTACTAATAGAGGCAGCATGGTGATGCCTGCAATAATGCGCGGGGCGATCAAATATTTAAAAGGGTTTGTGGAGAGTGTTTGTAGGGCATCAATTTGTTCCGTTACACGCATTGTACCAAGTTCAGCAGCCATGGCGGCGCCAATGCGACCTGCAATCATAAGGCCAGCCAACACAGGGCCTAATTCACGTGTTATTGAAAGAACAACAACATTAGGAATCGCACTTTCCGCACTGAAGCGGGAGAAACCAGTATAGCTTTGCAAAGCCATTACCATTCCAGCAAAAAGCGTTGTTAAACCAACAACAGGAAGGGAATAAAAGCCAATATCAATCATCTGACGCAGGATAAGTCGTGGGTAGAATGGTGGCCTTACCATATGACTGATACTATTTAACGCAAATAAGAACAATCGACCTGTAATCTCAAAAAAAGACAACGTGGTTGCGCCTACAGATTGCAGAATAGATTGTAATTTATTCTTTGCTACATCAATGCTCATCAGGTTTGATTCCATTTAGTGTCATATGAATATATAAGGTCGTTTCTTATTCCCCACCAACATATTGACGTTTGTATCTTTTGCCAAGACTGGTTAAAATTTCATAAGGAATGGTACCAGCTTCCTTCGCGAGATCATTAATGTCATGATTCGGGCCTATTAAATCAACCATATACCCAGCTTTTATAGCATTTTTTGTGTTTTCAAGGCTGCTTACATCAAGTGTGATAACATCCATTGAAACACGCCCAACGACAGGAATGGGCTGATCATTGAAATAGACAGTGGCTTTATCGCTTAATGATCGAATATATCCATCGGCATATCCAGCTGCTACTGTCGCGATCAGTTGTCGCCCCGTAGGTTTATGCATGGCGCCATAGCCAACAGTTTGTGTCTGGTCAACTTCACGAACTTGTAGGACTTTGCCTTCTAGTTTTATAACTTGTTCCAATGGGTTCGGGCTATTTTCGTTTGGGGCGCCACCATAAAGGGCGACACCCGGTCGAACCATATCAAAATGCCAATCTTTCCCAAGAAAAATACCACTTGAGGCGGCTAGCATAGAAGTCGCTTTTGGTAGTTTTGTTATAGCTGCAGCAAAGTCTTCTTGCTGTTTTCTATTTAAGGGGTGGGAAGGATCATCCGCACATGCCAAATGGCTCATGATGAATTTTAATTCTATGCCATCAAGCAATCCTAAATCATTGAAAATCACATCTAGTTCTTGTGGCATTAGGCCTAACCGAGCCATTCCAGTATCAAATTGTAAGTTTGCTTTTGGTGTTTTATGGTTTTTTCGGTATTCTTTCCAAATGGCTACTTGCCCAAGGTCATTTAATGTTGGGACTAAATCATACTCACAATATATTTTTTCTTCACCAGCAAGAATACCATTCATGACACTAACCGTTGCATTTGGTAGCACTTCTTTTACAGCAATAGCTTCATCGATATGGGCCGTGAAGAAATCACGACATCCTGCATTATATAATGCCTTGGATACTTTTACTTCGCCAAGTCCATATCCATCAGCCTTTACAACTGCACCAGAAGCAGAGGGTGATGCGGTTTCGCAAATAATCTTATAATTATTTTGAATTGCATCAAGATTAATGGTCAAGCAACTAGGTGCATGAGAAGGGGAAGAAGCCATTTGGCACCTCTAAAGAAAATTAGTAAATGTTAGAAACCATCGCCTTCATGTTGACGATCTAAATCACCAAAGCGTGCGAAATCACCGTCAAAATAAAGGTCAACAGTACCAATAGGACCATGACGTTGTTTTGCAATGATAAATTCAGCAATATTTCGCGCATCAGATAAACGTTGTTCATGACTTTGCAGGCGTTCAAGGAATTTATCCTGCGCCTCTGCTTGGCGTTGTTCAGGATGTTCTTTCTGTAAATAATATTCTGGACGATAAACGAAGCTCACCATATCTGCATCTTGTTCAATAGAACCGGATTCACGAAGATCTGATAATTGAGGGCGTTTATCTTCACGGTTTTCTACTTGGCGTGAAAGCTGAGATAAGGCGATAACAGGAATTTCGAGTTCTTTAGCAAGCATTTTAAGTCCACGGGTAATTTCGGAGACTTCTTGCACACGGTTATCATTTTTCTTATCTGGTGGGCCTGTTAATAGTTGTAGGTAATCGACAACGACCCCATCAAGACCAAATTGCCTTTTTACACGACGTGCACGTTGACGCATGCCTGTAATGGATAGGCCGGGTGTGTCATCAATATATAAAGGTATGGATGACAGTTCATGGGCAGCCATAGCAACTTGTTGAAATTCCTCTTCCGTAATTGCGCCACGGCGAATTTTATCACCAGAAACACGGGCCTCTCCAGAAAGAATACGTCCAGCCAATTGCTCCGATGACATCTCCAAGCTAAAGAACAGCATCTTTCCGCCTTCTTGAACCGTATTGCCTTGATCATCTTCAAATTCACGAAAGGCCTTTGCGGCATTAAAGGCAATAGAGGTAGCAAGCGCTGTTTTACCCATCGCAGGACGTCCCGCTAAAATCAATAAATCTGAAGGATGCAAGCCACCAATCATATTATCAATGTCGCGAAAACCTGTTGTTACACCAACGATATGAGAATCACGTTTGTAGGCTTCTTCCACATGTTGAAGGGCCATCATAGTTGCATCGCCAAGTTTAGTGACTGATCGATCCATATCACCTGCTTCTGCAAGGTTATAAAGGCGACTTTCAACTTTTTCAATTTGGGTTTCGGCCGTGTCATCAAGGTCATGTGTGTAGGCATCGTTTACGATGTCTTCGCCTAAGCCAATTAATTCACGTTTCAGGAATAAATCGTAAATTGTTTTGGCATAATCTGCGGCGTTAATAACAGTCACTACGTTGGCTGCTAATTCATACAGATAATCAGCGCCACCAACCCCAGAAAGGGTAGCTTCATTTTCTACAAGATGCTGCAATGTTGTTGGGCGCGCTTCTTGTCCTGCATCCACCATGCGTTTTGATAGGGAATAGATGGTTTGATGTTCTGGTGCAAAAAAATGTTCAGCCCGTAAAAAATCACCTACTTTTTCAAAAGCACGGTTATTTCTTAATAAGGCACCAATTAAGGCTGCTTCAACTTCTACATTGCGTGGAGGTTGGCGAATCAGTTTAGACTTATCGTCATCAATTTGATGCGCAGATTTAACTGCGGAGGCATTGGAATAGGCTGCGGATGCTTCGTTCATGTGTTTTTCCTTTAAGGTAGAAACAGGTTAGCAGTCTTCGGACCCTACGTCATCTACCAACACCCTGTGGATAACAAGGATAACGGGGATAACTTACTTATTATTGGTAAAGATATTTAACTAATACCGACTTTTTTATGATGGAGCGAATCTTGAGTGATCCACAAGAACAAATGAATACCATTATTTCTGCGATTGAAGCGGACCCACAACCGCCACATAATTGGTTGAATTTGGGTGGAATATTTTTATCCAACAAAATGTGGGAACCATTGCTAAGTATGTTTGAGCAAAGAGAAATTATGCTCAAAGATGGCGCTGTTTTGATGTTTCAAATGTTATTCAGTGAAACTGTAGCAAAGGTACCACAGCTTCATACTGCTTTAGCCCAATATGAAGGGAAGGATTTTAAAACAAATCTGCAATTAGTTCTGCAATATGCAAGTGGCGCCATGAAAATAAATTCAGGCGATATAGAAGGTGGCATGAAATCATTTGAAAATATTACCAAAGCAATAAATGAAAGTGATGACCTTGGAAAAAATATCCCCCATCTAAATGATTTAGAATGGCTTATAAAACAATATAAAACAAAAGAAGAAATTGATAAGTTCCAAACTCTGAAACCAAAATTTGAACTGGAGAATATGGAGTGGATTGGTGAAATTGATACAGGAAAACTATCTCATAAGCCTGTTATGTTTGCCGCGTGTGATTCTAAATATTTTGATAAGTTTGCAGATGAATTTATTGAATTACTTCAAGGTTTTGGGCCTATTCATATTCATATTGTTAATGGGGACAAAGAAAAGCTTAAATCTTTCATAACGGAACGACCAACTGAGAATATTTCTTTATCCACTGAAAGATATAACTTTAATGGAGGAAGCCCTTATTTTGCCAGCGTACGTTTTCTTCGAGTTGGAGATGTGATGTCAAAGTTCAATCGTGATGTTGTTATGCTAGATATAGATATGGGGAAACTAAATGACTTTGATAGGTTATTAGAAATTTCAAGAGCAAGAGGCATCACTTTATTTAAAGATTTATCTATTATTCCTTGGCTAAGACATTGGGCAACTTATATTTATTATAAAAATACGGATGTAACAAAGGCGTATCAGACTATTATGAAGAACACGTTATTGCATACCCTTGATGGAGCAAAATGGTTTATTGATCAGTCAATACTAAATTGTGTTAATCAATATTGTGAAGACAAACTTGGAGAAAGCCACATTCAGTATTTAGAAGAAAAAAGCGGTTTCAAGTTGTTTGATTATATTGCACCGTCAGGAACGATTGAAGAAAAGAGAGAAATGCGTGATAATGCTGATTATACGTAAGCTTAAAAAATAATAATGCCCGATCTAGAAAAGAAAATAGAACATATTTTACAATCCATAACGGATGATCCAGTTCCTGTGGGGAATTGGCTATATTTGGGTGGGATCATGTTGGCCCATCAAGCTTGGGATTCTTTATATCGTCTTTTTTCCGATAGAAACGATCTTTATGGGGATGGATTGAAGTTATATTCAGATTTAATTCTTAGCCATGAAGTTGCTTTATCTGAGCATATTCAAAATATTATATTGGGTAAGGAAATTTCTAATCTCTCAAATGGGCCAGAAGCTTTCCTTGAATATATGAAGGGGGCAATATTGATTTCTTCTGGTGAAATCGAAACTGGCAGACTTATTTTTAAAAGTATTTCTCATCAAGTTGAAATTAATCCTCTATTGGGTGAGGGGCTTCCCCATTTATTTGGATTGGATAAATTCTATAAACAGTTTTTTACACCAACTGAAATAAAAGAGGCACTTAACCATGAGGGAGACGAGATAAATAACGGGATTAATTTTTATGGAAATAATTCATCTCAATTAAACCCCACATTCTATGCTGCTTGTGACCTCGTTTATTTTAACAAGTTTGCGGAAAAATTTATTTCTGTTTTTTCAAAATTTGGGTCAGTCCATATACATGTGGTTGGTGGCGATAGGGATGTTTTAGAAGATTATGTAAAGCAGCATCAAAATTTAAATTTATCGTTATCGTCTGAAGTTGATGATACGGAATTAGGAAGTCCCTATTATGCTTGTGCGCGTTTCATGCGTGGGAATAGAATTATGGAATTTCTAAAGTCTGATCTCGTCATTTTAGATATAGATGTCGAAGATGCGCATGGCTTTGAGGCATTTCTTGAGGCATCTGAACAAAATGATGTGACAATGTTTGAAAATATTACCAATGTTCCATGGTTGAAATATCCTGCCGCGGCTATTTATATCAAGAATAATAAAATTGGACGTGAATATTTATCTTGTATGGAAGTGGTGTTGACTAAAGCGTTGGAAAGTTCTGCATGGTTTATTGATCAATCCATTTTATTATCCGTGAATAATTATTTTAAGGATAAGATGGAGATATCGCCAATAACCTATTTAGAAGAGAAGGAAGGCTTTATTCTTAATGATTTGATTATACCCACAGATAATCTTGAAGAAAAAAGATCGATACGTAGTAATACGGGATTTGTAAGGTAATTTATCATATGTAAAAAAGAAAAAGGCCTGAGATTACTCTCAGGCCTTAAATCTTTTTGCATCAAAACAAATTGCTTATTCAGCAGAAGCATCAGCTTCTTCTTCAGCAGCAACTTCTTTTACAACTTCAGCTAATGCAGCAGCTTGTTCAGCAGCAACTTCAGCAGCTTCAGCAGCATCAGCCTCAGCAGCAGTCATAAGTGCAGATTCACCGCGCGCAACGCGCTCAGCTTGAGCTTCAGCTTCTTCAGAAGATTGAGCAACATTCACAGAGATTGTTGCAGATACTTCTGGGTGCAATTTAATGCGGAAGTCAAAGATGCCCAAAGTTTTCACCGGACGTTCCAAGACAACTTGGTTACGTGTGATGGTGAAACCAGCTTCAGTGATTGCATCAGCAATGTCGCGTGTCGCAACAGAACCG